>NZ_CAXUNQ010000101.1:0-2210 GCF_964252615.1 uncultured Bradyrhizobium sp. | reverse complement strand
CACCTCCTGGCTCTTCGAGCCTACTACAGGTGTCCACTCATTCGGGGGAGGTTCAGACAAATCATGGTGCACGGCGCTGGCGCGATGCAGGAACCAAGGAAGTCATGGACTTCACCAAACTTATGGACTGGCTTGGCAGGACCGCGGCAAAAATTAAGATCAATGAGAGTGGACCAATTCAGATTGAATGCTTTGGCATCGATGCTGTGGAACGGGCTCGCAAATCCTAATGCGTCGCGAAGTTCCATTATGCCACTTGCACATCTGTCGCCGCAAAATCCTCACCCTTGAACAGCAACGGCGCATTCATCGTCTTGGCAAGGGCGTAAGCGGCGCAATCACAAAAATTGAGCCGCGCCTTGGGATCGATGCCTTTGCCATAGCGCCGGAATGCTTCGAGCGCAAACGCGGCGAGATGGATGTCGTGAGGGATGATCTCGGCCCTGATGAGAGCAAGAAAGTCTTCGAGGTCGTGAAGCCCGTTGATCCCGCGCTTGGCGATCAGAACGTGCCCCGCTTCCTGATAGGTCACGGCGCTGACGAGGCAGCGGTCGGCGTTGGCAATCACTTCAAAGAAGACTGTGCGTTCCGGTTCGTGATTGAGGATGGCAACCAGCGCGGAAGTGTCGATGACGATCATCGCGGCATGCCGAAATCATCGTAGCCGATGATCTCGTCGATGGACCTTGGATCGGCAGTTGACCTCGCCGCGCTGCGCGCCGCGATCCCTTCCATTTCGGCGATCAGTTCGGCTTTCGTCATGGCTTTGGGCAGCGGCTTGACGGAATTGCGCCATGGCACCACGTCGCCGGTACGCGCCAACGCATCTCGCACGATTTCGTCGGGCGTGCGGCCGGCGCGGGCTGCTTTCGCCGCGATAAGTGTCTCGGTTTCCTGGGATAGATTGACCATGTGCCTTATGTCTCCTGCCCGCTAATATATCCCTTGGGCAGCGATTTTTCCATGGGGTGACGCGATGCCATTTAGCAAGGAAAACAACGCTCTAGCCGCGCGTAACCGGCAAATTAAGCCTTTATAATTGCCGTTTTCGTAGACTTGAGGCCATTAGGCGCAGTGCGCCAAAAGCAATTTTTAGAAGTCTATGGCACAGGACGACATCGCCCGCATCGAAGAGTCGATACGTGCGGCTGCCAAAGCAGCCGCACGAGGGGTACCCCTCGGCGAAGCTGTCCTCTCGCGGATAGTCGCCGAGACAAACCAGCCCGGTATCAGCATCGCCGACCGTCTCTCCCGCGCGGGCGCGATAGCCGAGCAATACGCCGCTTCGCCGAAACCCTTGAACGAGATTTCGGCAGCGCCGCAGGATATCGCAGCGCAAAGCAAGGCCACGATGGCATTTGGGGCCCGCGTAGCAGGTGGCCACCGTCCGGGCATTTCTGAATCGGGAAGGGAATCTTCCAAGTCCAACTATCAAGTGCTCGGCAATTCCGATCCGCGATCCATGCAGGCAGTTACCAGCGCCAATTTTGCAGGCTCGGCGTTCGCGCAAGCCGGTCTCGACTTCGGCACGTTCTCTTACCTGCGTGGACAAGACCGCAGTTTTACCACGCAAAATATCCTGAATGCCGCGAACGATGCCAAGGCGCTCGGGTTCGGTCCAAAAGACCGCGCGGCCGTGCTAGACCACACCATCATCGACCGTTACGACCGCAAGGCGCGTGTTACCAACCGGGCCTTGCAGGCTTATCAGGAACGTATCGAGGGCGACGAAGAGCTTGCAGAACTTCACGACAAGTCGAAGCACGCGGAAACCATGGAAGAGAAAAATGCTTGCGCGGCCCGGATTGCCGAGAAACGCACACAACTCGCCAAGGAAAGCGGATTGACCGACCGCGCCGAGGATGCCGAAAACCATCCTAAGGCGAAAGCCGCGACGAAGAGGCGTAAGACGGCGATCGAGAAGAAAGCGGAACGGAGCTATGAAGCGCGCGCCGGCGTGAAAGCTTCAGCGCCGCCGCCCAAACCGAATGCTACTCAGAACGGTGCAGCGCTGTTCAGCAAATTGACGGCTTCACCGAAGTAGCGGCTTGCCTAACGCGAACTTGATCTTGCCGCTCACCACGATATCGCCAGACGTTACGGCTAGCTGCATGTCGGTATCCGTTTTCGGGAGCGGGAAGGATTCCGCGCCGGGACTGAGCTGCTGCCGGTTTGATGGACACCGAGATTGGGTGTTTCATACAGCCGGA
>NZ_CAXUNQ010000100.1:0-2313 GCF_964252615.1 uncultured Bradyrhizobium sp. | reverse complement strand
TGCGTCTCCAATTGAAAGCAGGGCGCTGATGTCCGATCAAGGATCGAAAGCCGAGGAAGAGGTCGTCGCGTGGCGTCTCAAAATGATGACCACGCAACGGTTCTCGAACCTGATGGAGGTTGCCGATGTCATTGGAGACATGGGCGCCGACGGCATCGACGTGCTGCGCAAGCTCGGCGACCCTGACTACAAGAATATGCGCCGGTTCCTGCGGGAGGGGAAGTCCGAGACGTTCGAGTTTTTGGCAAGCGCCCGCAAAGAAGAAATCCTCGAACTGCAGAACGGGATCGAACTGGTACGGGCGTTCAAGACTACCGGTCGGGTGGTAAAATGGGCGATCATTTCAGTCGGGACCACGTTGGCAGCGGTAATCGCTATCAAATCATGGCTGATCGGCAAGTCATGAACGAGCGATTCCTGTTGGCAACTGTCGTCCTCCTCTCCGGCTTGTTGGGCGGATGGATCGGGCTGATGTATTTGGATAATAATCCGCCATACATCTACGACGCCGTTCAAAGCCACATCATTCCGGATCCTGCATCGCAAGGCGCAACGGTCGTGGCAGACTGGCACCTCAAAGAGGTGAAGCGGCTCTGTCCGGCCACGGTGCAGCGGTTCTTCAATGACGCCGAAACCGGCAGGATGGTCGCCACGCTAGATACCACGGAAGCCTCGCGAGCTGTCCAGGTCGGCGACACAGCGCTGCCGCGATCCTTCCAGCTTCCGCCTAATCTGCCGCCCCGCACCGAATACAGCGCGCTCGTTTGTTTTCAATGCAATGTCCTGCAGCGCGCTTGGCCGCTGTGCGTCCGGACGCCGAAGATCGCTTTCAGCGTTCGCTGACCAAATCACAGACCGAAAAAGCATCACCAATGTTGAAACCCGCCCTCGCGTCCGCGCTGCTATGCGCGCTGTCCGGCTGCGCCGCCGCGCCCGCTCTCGCTGAAATTGGCCGCGCCTCCCACTACGGCCATGGCGACGGCTTCAACGGCCGTAAGACGGCTTCTGGCGAGCGCTTCAACGCCTATGCCATGACAGCGGCGCACCGCACCCGCCGCATGGGCAGCCACGTCACCGTCACCAATCTGGCAAATGGGCGAAGTGTCGGGGTGCGGATCAATGACCGCGGCCCGGCGAAGTGGACCGGCAAGATCATCGATTTGAGTTACGGCGCCGCCCGGCGCATCGGCATGGGTGGAACGGGAAGGGTGGAGATCAGATAATGAATCGACAAGACGCGAAGGACGGCATCGCGAGTATTCTAAAGCTGGCGAACGACTACCTCGATGAACTTCGCAAGTTGCGGAGGACTGTCGAGGACAACCACCGGCGCGATTGAGACACGGGGCAGTGTCTCAGTTTGAAATCGCGCCCACTGTTCACAGTATAACCTCTACTAAGGGCAGTGAGAGGCGTACTGAGATGGCTAGGAAGACGGCAGAGGACTGGCAGACGCTGCGGTTCCACGCAGGACCGTTATTCACGCCATCAAGCCCTATGAACGTTGCGGAGTTGTTCGCCGGTCGCGGAGGCAGCCAAACTAGCGGCATCGGAACGCTGCTTCGGTGTTAAGGCTTTAGCGCGCGTCTTGCCGCTCTTTGCTTGCGGCGCGGCCTTGGTGTCCTCAATCTCGCCCGTCGCCACGCTTCCCGCCTTTAGGACCATAAGGCATTTTTTCCCAACTCCATGTCGTAGCTGCTGACTTTGACGCCATTGTCGTACAGCACAATGGTTGTCGCGTGCGAAACAACTGCGGGAATCTGTCGCGCGGCCTCTAGAGCTTCTTTCTGCGCATCCGACAGCGTGGTTGCCCCAAGGTCCCTGCGGAGGGACTGATCCTCAGCCTCACTGTCAGGTAGTACAAATTGAGCTTGAAAGCGAGTTTTTGACATCCAAAGAGGTTATACCATTGCGAAGGTGGATGCGAGTCTAGTCAAGGCCGTCAAATTTCAAACCGTGACACTACCGAGACCCGCATCCGGTACCATTGTGGCCCCGAAGGGAACTCAGAAATGAAAAGAAGGCGGCAGTCCCCCGGTCCATAATTGCCTCGCGGCCTGCAATCTTTCGACTGCTCTGGGTTATTCCGTGGCGGGGGACAAGGCCGCGGTGGAGGGGAGTTAAAATGGCATTTTTCGCCATGTTGTGCTACCTGAGCCTAAGTAGTTCGAAGTCGCACGACTGGCAATAGGAACGCGCTGCGTGCGCACCGCACTTCTCGCCTTTGGCAGGGTCCACAAGGCACGGGATATCCATGAATTTGAAACTCTACGATACGTTGACCAAGGAAAAGCGCGCCTTCGTGCCGCTCGA
>NZ_CAXUNQ010000099.1:0-3620 GCF_964252615.1 uncultured Bradyrhizobium sp. | reverse complement strand
AAGTCAGACACGGCTTTACGATCTCGCGGCGCCATGCGCCCGAGGTTTGCCCGTGAACGTCCCGCCCTCTTCGAGAAGAGGGCGTGCGGAACGCCGGGTGCCCTGTGCACCCACAGCCTCGCGTGCGAAAAAGGGTAGGCTGCACACGAGTATTTCAGTCACCGCAGATACACCGGCCTTCCCGGCGTCCCGCACGCGATGGTTTTAACGGCTTATCTCGTTGCTCCCCGGCAGCCGACTTCGCTTTTCGTTGCCGTCGGAACCGATGAGGATGGCCTTGGCCCGGCTTTGGGCGCTCTCATCGGCCCTTGGTGTCACGCGGGACACCGGGACCTCACGTCTTCACCGTCCGCCTGCAGCGCCGTACGTCAGCGTTCGGTTCGGCAACTCACGGACCCCTTGCGGGGATCGGCCCTGTCACCTCACCTCGCGCCTGACGCTGCCGCGTCCACCGCATCCTGCCCCGCGTCCGTGACGTTCGCGAGCGCCCCTGTAGTGGGGCAGGACACCAACAGCATAAGCGAGGTTTGAAGAGCGGGGATAGGTATACATTCACAAGTACGTGAACGCCGAACTTTGGTGCCCCGGACGCAGCGAGAGCGCCATAAGCGCGTTTACGCGCGTCTTCGACGCGCTACAGTCCAGCGCGAAGAGCGCTGCATCGCGCCCGGGAAACAAGCCGTGCTCAGACGGGCAAGCGCCTCAGGATGACGGCTATGCCTGATGCGCTTTGCCTATGATCGTTTTGCGGATCTGCTAACGACCCTCGGGCCGGGGGCGCTTCGCGCCGGATGATATTACTGATTTTGACCTCGCTCCGCTCCGCATGGCATGATGCCGTTTGCGAACGAGGAATTCAGCATGCTCAAAATACGTCCTGCCATCATTGCCTGCGCCCTGGCCATGCTCGCATGTTCGATCCTGCACGCCGACGCCGCGCCATGCGGCAGCTCGGCCGGCGGCTTTCCCGCCTGGAAGCAGGAGTTTGCCGGCGAAGCCCGCGCCAAGGGCATCAGCGCTTCCACCATCCAGGCGCTGATGGCGACCAATTACGCGCAAGCCACCATCAACGCCGATCGCGGCCAGCGCAGTTTCAACCTCTCGCTCGACCAGTTTCTCGCCAAGCGCGGTGCGGCAGCCATCGTGTCACGCGGCCGCTCCCTGAAGCAGTCGCAAGGCGCGCTGTTTGCCTCCCTCCAGAGCCGCACCGGCGTGCCGCCGGGCCCGTTGCTCGCGATCTGGGGCATGGAGACCGGGTTCGGCAGCCAGCGCGGCAACCAGAACATGCTCGCCTCGATCGCCACATTGGCCTATGACTGCCGCCGCTCGGCCTATTTCACCGAACATCTCTACGCAGCCCTGCAGCTGATCGACCGCGGCGCGCTGCAGCCTTCCCAGCGCGGCTCCATGCACGGCGAAGTCGGCCAGACCCAGTTCATGCCCAAGGCGATTCTCGCCTACGGCACCGGCAATCTCGAAGTCGCCGCCAACGCGCTGAATTCGACCGCGAACTTCTTGAAGGCCCACGGCTGGCGCGCGGGCGCGGGCTATCAGCCGGGCGAGGCGAACTTCGCCGCCATCCAGGCGTGGAATGCGGCCGGCGTTTATCAGAAGGCGATTGCGCTGATGGGGCGGCAGATCGATGGCGGGGAATGAGGTGACGTTCGCGGCAGATTGCCGCGACGCGCTGATGTTTGCGCCATTGCCAGCAAGTGAAGCAATCCAGAGCCGCGAGCGCTGATGCAAGAGGTGGATTGCTTCGTCGCAAGTGCTCCCCGCAATGACGGTTTTGTCACACGTGCCGCCGTCAGCCCCGCGTAACGGCGCGCTGTTATTTCGCAAGGGAGCGCGCTCTTGCGTGGCGAGCGCCTCGAGATGATTGCGAGGTGATCGCGCCGAGGTCGCTACCTGCGTCGTTGTACATACGGTATCATTCGAACCTCACGGAACGTTTTGACGGATGTCTGCAACACATGCCATCATGGCGGGGAATTAGGACGCACCAATGCCCTCCCTCCGCCTCTTCATCCTCTCAGTTCTCCTCCTCGCCACCCCCAGCCACGCCGCCCCCTGCGGCGGCGACTTCAACACCTTCGTCGCCAACATCTCCCGCGAAGCCGCCGCCAAAGGCATCTCGCAATCCGTGATCTCCCAGTCGCTCTCCGGCGTCACCCCGGACCCCGCGGTGCTCGCCTTCGATCGGCGCCAGCGCTACACTTTCAACAAATCCTTCGAGCAGTATGTCGCGACCCGCGTCGGCGCCGGGCGGATCAGCGGCGGGCGGGCGATGCTGCAGCGGCATGCGGCGCTGCTCGCCCGAATCGAGGCGCGGTTCGGGGTGCCGCCGGAGATCGTGGTGGCGATCTGGGGGCTGGAGTCGGATTTCGGCAAGGGCGACATCGGCAAGATGCCGGTGATCCGCACGCTGGCGACGCTGGCGCATGATTGCCGCCGCACCGAATTGTTCCAGGGCGAGCTGATCGCGGCGTTGCAGATCGTGCAGCGCGGCGATCTGCCATTGCGCGATCTGATCGGCGCCTTTGCCGGCGAGATCGGCCAGACCCAGTTCCTGCCGTCGTCCTACATCAAATACGGCGTCGATTTCGACGGCAACGGCCATGTCGATCTGCGCCACAGCGTGCCCGACGTGCTCGCCTCCACCGCCAATCTGCTGCGCACCGCGGGTTGGAAAGCCGGCGCGCCTTACGGCGAGGGGACTGCGAATTTCGAGGCGATGCGCGAGTGGAACAGAGCAACCGTCTACCGCAAGACCATCGGCTATTTCGCCGACCGGCTGGCGGGGCGGTGAGCATGGCGCACATGTCTCTATCCTTCCTGCTCACGTCGCTGATCGTCATCGTTTCACCCGGCACCGGCGTGCTCTACACGTTGGCGGCGGCGCTGACGCGCGGGTCGCGGGCGAGCGTCGCGGCGGCGTTTGGCTGTACGCTCGGGATCGTCCCGCATATCACCGCCGCCATGCTCGGCCTCGCCGCGGTGCTGCATACCAGCGCGCTGGCGTTCGCGGTGCTGAAATGGCTCGGCGTGTTGTATCTGCTGTCCATGGCGTGGCAGGCTTTGCGCGAGCGCGGCGCGCTCGCCGTCGATGGCCATGTCGATGTGCGCTCGACGGCAAAAGTGATCGTCACCGGATGTCTGATCAATATCCTCAATCCGAAACTGTCGATTTTCTTCCTGGCGTTCCTGCCGCAGTTCATCGCCGTGGGTGAAAACCACCCCGTGGCGCGAATGCTGGAATTGAGCGCAGCCTTCATGGCGATGACGTTTGTGGTGTTCGTGATCTACGGCCTGTTCGCCGCCTCGGTGCGCGACCGCATCGTCACCCGGCCGCAGGTCATGATCTGGCTGCGGCGTATCTTTGCCGGCGGTTTTGCCGTGTTGGGTTTGCGGCTGGCGCTGACGGAACGGTAGCAACGAACTCAGTCGTCATACCCGGCGAAGGTCGGGCATCCAGTATTCCAGAGCAGTGCGACTGGGTCGCCCGGTGAAGCCGTACCGGATGCACGCATCTCATCGTCATTGCCGGGCTTGACCCTACTGGATTCACACATCTCGCCGTCATGCCCGGCCTTGTGCCACGGCTGTCCGGTTCGATTTAA
>NZ_CAXUNQ010000098.1:0-4050 GCF_964252615.1 uncultured Bradyrhizobium sp. | reverse complement strand
GTCGAGTGTCGCCGTTTTTTGCTATTTCGCAACGGTGCCTTTTTTCATCGAGCGGAATTTTTCACTGGCAATTTTTGGTTTTGCGCTGTTGCTGTCGGCATGGATCGGGTCGGGTCGGGCGCGACCGCTTGCGCTTGCCGCGCTTGCCGCCGCGCTGATACCGATGGCCTACTGGTCGCTCCAAATCGGCCGCAGCAGTTATGAGGGCCCGTTCATGCGCCGAGCCGCTTGGCAGGCTGCGAATTTACGCGAGCCGGTAACGTCGTTCTGGAGCGCGAAGCCGGGCTTTGCCGACGAACTTCCGGTTTGTTCAGGCGTGTTGGGTATCCCGGATGTCAACGACGATTTTTCCCGCCGTCTCCACACCTATGTGCGATCGACCGGGCGAAAGGAAGTTGCGCACTACACATCCCGCTTCTCTATTGTCCCAACCAGCACGCTTCACACCTATCTCGACATGGACATGTATTACTATACCTGCCATTCTGAACGCTAATGCGAGTTCCGCTTGAGCAATTCAAGCGTTCGCTTCACGCTGCCCCACATCCGGCTGGTGCCGGAGCAGTGCGGCAGCAACTTATCCACTTTGCACCGTTTCGCAGCGAGTCCGAATTATCAGCGCTGTGCGCCGCCGGCGCGGGATCTGACGAGGATGAAATGCCGCAGCCAGCACCAACAGGTGGACGGACCCTGGGCAATACCGAGCGGCATTTAGCGCTTGCGCTTCCGGCAGCCCTTTATTAACGCTGAGATAAATGGGAACCTCGTACCTGAGGCCGGGATTTTGCGGATTCTCGGTGCCGATGTTGAGGTTTTTCGCGAAGGGTTCTTCTCTCAGGGTCGTTTCGAATCGGCAAGGGCGAAATCGATGGAAGTGGCAGACGAACCGCGAGTTGATTTATTGCTGCCGGGAACGCCGGGCAGAATTGAACTCGAATATCCCGCCCGTCTTGTCCAGCCATCGGCCTGGATCGGGCACATACCATTTGCTCTTTGGTTGATCGGCGCCCTGAAGCCCGGCATGGTTACTGAACTTGGGGTTCACACCGGCAACTCCTATTGCGCGTTCCTGCAAGCCGTCCACACCCTGGGTATCGAAACGCGATGCTTTGGCATCGACCATTGGCAGGGCGACGCGCACTCAGGGCATTATGGTGACGAGGTATACAACGAGCTCAGGGCCTATCACGACCCGCGGTACGGAACATTCTCGACGCTGCTTCGCAGTTCTTTCGAAGAGTCGCGGCCTTATTTTTCCGACGGCAGCGTTGACCTGCTTCATATCGACGGCTTTCACACCTACGAGGCCGTTTCAGCGGATTTCCAATCCTGGCTGCCAAAAGTAAGTTCGCGTGGTGTAGCGCTGTTTCACGACATCAACGTCCGCGAGCGGGGTTTCGGCATTTGGCAGTTTTGGGAGGAAGTGACTTCCCGATATCCCCATTTTGAGTTCTTGCACTCCCACGGTTTGGGCATCGTCTATTTGGGTAGCGAACCGCTGACCGGTCCGCTGAAAACCCTGTTTGCGGCCAAAACCATTGCGGAACGGGAGGGAATCCAGAATTACTTTGCCCGGCTCGGGATTTCAGTTGTCGAGCGGCTCGCCACTCAGACGCTCGCGGCGGAAATTGACACGATGAAGGCGCAAGTGGGGTCGCTCGCGGCCGATCTTACCGAAGCGCGGTCGAAGCTGGACGAGGCTGAGAGAAATGCAGAGGCCGTGATGGTGCAGGCCCGGATCAAGACTTCCATGACGCAGCAGCGCCTAGCCGTCACGGCCCGGCTGCAGCGGGAACTGATTGCAGCCAATCTCGAAACAAATTCCTTACAGGCAGACGCGGCGCATCTGCATCAAGAGCTGCATACCACTAACCTCGAAACGGCACGCCTGCGTCAAGAGCTGCATGCCGCCAACCTCGAAACGGCCCGTCTGCATCAAGAACTGCATACCGCCAACCTCGAAACGGCGCGCCTGCGTCAAGAGCTGCATACCGCCAACCTCGAAACGGCGCGCCTGCGTCAAGAGCTGCATACCGCCAACCTCGAAACGGCCCGAGTGCATCAAGATCTGCACACTGCCAACCTCGAAACGGCGCATCTGCGTCAAGAGCTGAATAATGCCAACCTTGAAAGGCGATCCTGGCACGTAGACATGACCCGGCTGCAGCAAGAGCTGGTTACGGCCGACCTAGAAAAGGATATCTATCAGCGGCGGCTTGACGACGTCCTTCAATCAAGATCTTGGTGGCTGACCAAGCCCCTTCGATGGGCGAACGCCGGACTAAGACGTCTACCGGCTCAGGATCCCCAACCAGATGACGGTTCAAGGACCGCCGTCACCAAGTCCTGACATTCTGCAAACATGGCACCGCTCGGCGCCTGGATTTTAAAAACCTTAAGAATACCGGTTGGAACTGCGCCCTCTGCGCAGGAAAGCGGCGAGCCCGCACCATTCGCTCTCTTTTCAAAAAGTGAAGCCTGCCCTGAGCGAGGGGTAACCGAACGGCCTCGATCAGCCATGGAAAATCGCAACATCAATCGCGTGTCGAGTTGATGTTGCGCTACCTCGCAAGCCGAACACACACCAGGTGAATTGCCTGGAAAATGGTATTTCGTCTTCAAGGGGTTGTTCGAAGCAGCGCTTACACCATAATCGTGTATTTGCTATCGATTTCAACCTTGATCCATCGCCAGCACTGCATTGCCGCGATTTGAAGAAAAGGCGCGCTCAACTTTTTTCATTGTGCTTGAAAGATTGCGCTATAACGAAGCCTTCTGAACCTACCCATTGCCGGAATCGTGGAAGAGCTTTGGCAGTATTAGACGTGATGGCAAATACCCCTGAAATTCCTGAATCGAATGCGCCTCGGCGAAAGGTCGTTCTTGTCTGCGGAATGCATCGAAGCGGAACATCCGCGTTGGCAGGAGCACTCAAGCTGCTCGGCGTTGCGGCACCAAAAACGTTGGTTCCAGCGCACTCCAGCAATCCCAGAGGTCACTGGGAAAGCGCGCCGCTGGTCGATCTGTTTGAAACCATGCTGACCGACGTGGGCTCTTCCCATCTTGATTGGCGTGCCGTCAATCGAGAATGGTTCAATTCCGACAGTGCACGCCGATACCGGCAGTCGATCAAGAGCGTGATAGCTTCGGAATTCGAGGACTCGTCGCTGTTTTTTATCAAGGATCCTCGTATTTGCCGATTTATGCCACTGATGATCGAAACAATCCAAGAGCTGAACATTCAGCCATATATCGTTCTGCCCTTACGAAATCCGCTTGAGGTTGCAAACTCGCTTGCGCGCCGGAATGGTCTGCCGGTTGCGGAATCCCTGCTAGTTTGGCTGCGGCATGTGTTGGAAGCCGAGCATCACTCACGTTCGCTTCCTCGCTCCTTTATTGAATACCACGTACTAGTGTCCGACTGGCGCGCGGTATTGAAGCCGTTATTTGAAAAAATGAATGTAATGTGGCCTGATTTAGAAACCATCGCCCATGAGGTAGATGAGTTTTTAGAACCGGATTTGCGGCACGAGAACATTCCGGCGAACGACTTGGCGACCAACGACAGCACGACCTTTTGGGTAAAGAAAGCATATCGATGTTTCACGGCGCTTTCGGAGGGAAAGCGGTCAAAAAGCCTTTTGAACGATCTATCGAGTTTAAAATCTGATTTCGATATTGCATGTGAGGCGTTCGATCTCGGTACCGGGCAAATTCATCACTCGGTAGTCGATCGGTTTAATTTCGAAGAAGCAAAGCTCCATAGTCCATTCCTGGCGGCCGGCGGGGAATCGCGCGGGTTGGCGGCCGGGAGCGCCGATCAGCGGTTGGCTGCTGCAAGCGAGGATTTGCGGCGACTGGTCGGCGAAGTGGCGCAACGCGACCGGCGGCTCGGGGCGGCTGATAGCGATCTGCGGCGGCTGAGGCGCGAGATCGAGGATCGTGAACAGCGGCTCAAGGCGGCCGACGCCGATCTGCGGCGGCTGATGGGCGAGATCGAGGATCGCGAGCAGCGGCTGAAGGCGGCCGACGGGGATCTGCGGCGGCTGA
>NZ_CAXUNQ010000097.1:0-4706 GCF_964252615.1 uncultured Bradyrhizobium sp. | reverse complement strand
TCGACACCTCCTGGCTCTTCGAGCCTACTACAGGTGTCCACTCATTCGGGGGAGGGTCAGATCGTCGCAATGCGCAACAAGGCGCTTGCCCACCAATGGGAAGGGTGGATGGTCAGTTATGATTTGAAGACCATTGATGAAAACGCCAGGCAAAAGCAGTACACGCAGGCCGTTGATCTCTACGAGCAGGTGCTCAGCAGGCTACAACTGGAGACGCATCCCCTCGAACGTTTGCGGATATTGGCGGATTTGCTCCAGATCGATGCTGATCGGAGCGATTGGTTCGCGGCCAGGCGGATTGGGGAAGATGTGCTTCAAGCCACGGACGCCCTGTTGAGCCGCGCGAGTGCAGAGGAGGAGGTGCGGGAGATAATTTCGACCGCCAGCCCGGCGCTGTCCTTTGGGGCATATGCGGCAATCCGACTCGGAGAATATCAGCGAGCCATGGAGTTGCTGGAACGTACACGCGCAGTCGTGGCGCAACGAACGTTTAAGTCTTCGGTTACGACCGGATCAGATCGAGCCAGCGACCGACTCAAGACGTTGCCGGATGCGCTTGTTCAAGGATCCGATCTCCCGGAAGCCGATAGTCGCGGGCAAGCGTTACGATCGGGAAGCGTCCGCCTGCGTGCGGCCAGCCCCACATTTTCTGCCGATGCCGTTCCACCGCAAGGGACAGCGATCTTAACGATGGTCACGACCCGCGACGGTGGCGCAGTACTATTGCGTACTGCGGCAGGGTACTCGGTTTCGGTGCTTCCGCAGCGCAGCTACCCCATCCTCGCCGCGCAGCTTTTCTCGTCAATCGGACAATCAGCTGATGCTGCATGGCAATGGGGAGACGGCGAGGAAATAGGACAACTGGCAAGCTCATTGGCGGAGTGGATTTGGATCACACTCGAGGAGGCGAAGGTACCTAAGGAAACACGCATCCTTTGGGTCCCGCCGGTTGATCTTGCAAATATTCCAATCGAGGCAGGAAGGAATCCAATAACACGCGAGTATCTGCTTGATCGGTTCCAAATCAGCACTGCGCCTTCGATACGTTTCTGGCAAGCCGCACGCGCGAGGAAGGCGCAAAGGGACGGACAACCGAATTCAGTCGCGGGCATCTTCAACCCGACGGGTGATTTGAAGTTCGCATCGGCCGAAGAAGTTCTGGTTGCGAATGCGATGTCGGGACTCGAACTCCAGACTGTGCCACCTGGGACTGGTCCGCTTGATCTGCTGGCAAAGTTTAAGGGCCACGCAATCTGGCACTTTGCAACGCACCATCGCTTCAATTGGTCGTCCTATCTTGCGTCAGGCCTGGAATTGGGCCGCTCTGCATCCGGTGCCAGTAGTCGGCTAACACTTGAAGAACTTTCTTTCGCCGCCACGGAAATCGGACCGAAACTTGTCATATTGACGGCGTGCGAAAGCGGCTTGACAGACGTCAAGCACTACCCGGACGAAGTATCCGGCATGTCGACCGCCTTTTTACAACTTGGCGCTTCAGGCGTGATTTCGGCGCGATGGAACGTAAGTGACTTGGCCACCGCATTGATAGTGGGCCAGTTCTATTCAAGACATCTTCGCCACGGGCTGGATTCCTATCCGGCATTCCGCGAGGCGCAGCTATGGTTGCGTGACGCAACCCGTGAAGAGATTTTTTCTTTTCTGCAAGAGCAGCAGGCGATGATGAAAATGGGGCTGGCAACGGACAAATTGCAACCGTTGCTTGATGCTGTTAAGCAGTATCCAAGCAATTCGAGGCCATTTTCAGACCCTAAATATTGGGCCGCGTTCAATTATCAAGGCGCCTAGAGCCCGAGCCCAAAGAACCTATTCCGGATCTGTCCGAGCGAAGACGCGATGCTCGATCTCCTTGAGTTAGAAACCCGACGCATGCCGTTCCCGAATGTAACTGAAGGGCGGTTCGACTCCATTGCCGTCGGCTGAATGACTCCGGCCCACACCTCGGAGTGCTGATCGCGCCCGTCTCCGGCTCTCGTCTCTGGAAAACGGGAATATTCGCGGTGTTTGCCAGAGACTTTCACGGATTTCGCTCAGAGATTGTCGAATTTTGGAGTATAGAGACAGAAGTAAAACTTACAAAATCCCGCATTTGGCGGGCATTTCTGGCATTTTCTGTTCCGCTATCTTAGATTGAGTGACCGCCTGGCTGGGGCGGGAGGATTCGAACCTCCGCATGGGGGAATCAAAATCCCCTGCCTTACCACTTGGCGACGCCCCAATTGACCTGTCCGGAAAGCGGCGGGACGATAGCCGCGCGGATTCCTTAAGGCAACCGATGCCGGTCTATAGAGAGAGCCGAGCCATTTCAACAGGCTGGAGCCCGTGCCCGAGGCGGGCCGGAACCGCATGCCCTCCTTGGTCGCGCCCCCGTATTCGTGCCGGCGGTAATCCCGTTCCCGCATGCCGCCCGTGTCTGCGTCGACTATTTTGCCGATCCCGGAGTTGAGAGCCGCGCGGTTTCGTGGGAAGACGGCGGTCTGCGGTCCTGGTCCTTTTTCAAGCGAGACATCCGTCATGACTTATCGTGCGCCGATCAACGACATGCTGCTCGCCCTCAATCACGGCGCCGGTCTGCAGGCCGCCGTCAGAGCTGGACATTACGGCGACTTCGACGGCGACATCACCGCGGCGGTGCTGGAAGAAGCGGGACGATTTGCGAGCGACGTCCTCGCACCGCTCAATCGCGTCGGCGATGCAGCCGGCATCAGGCTCGAAAACGATAGCGTCACAACCGCTCCGGGGTGGCCGAACGCCTATCAGCGCTGGTGCGCAGCCGGGTGGAATGCGGTTTCGGGACCCGAGGCATTCGGCGGCCAAGGATTGCCGCTGGCGATCAACGCCGCCTGCACCGAAATCTGGAGCGCGTCGAATATCGCCTTCGGCCTCTGCCCGCTGCTGACGCTGAGCGCCATCGAAGCGCTGGATGCGCACGGCAGCGATGAGCTCAAGAAAGTCTATCTCGAGAAGCTGGTGTCCGGCGAATGGACCGGCACCATGCAGCTCACCGAACCGCAGGCCGGTTCCGACGTCGGCGCCTTGCGCACACGGGCCGAACGCGCCGCCGACGGCAGCTATCGTATCACCGGCACCAAGATATTCATCACCTACGGCGACCATGATATGACCGACAACATCGTGCATTTCGTGCTCGCGCGATTGCCCGATGCGCCGGCCGGCACCAAGGGCATCTCGCTGTTCCTGATTCCGAAATTTCTCGTCAATGCCGACGGTTCGCTGGGAGCCCGCAACGACATCTATCCCAGCGGTGTCGAGCACAAGCTTGGCATGCATGCTTCTCCGACCTGCACCATGACCATGGGCGACAAGGGCGGCGCGACCGGCTATCTGATCGGCGAGGAAAATCGCGGCATGCTCTGCATGTTCACGATGATGAACCAGGCCCGGCTCGGCGTCGGGCTTGAAGGCGTCGGCATTGCGGACCGCGCCTACCAGCAGGCGCTGGCGTTCGCGCAGGAGCGCCGCCAGGGCCGCGTCGCCGGCAAAAAAGGCGGTGGTTCGGACGCCATCATCATGCATCCCGACGTCAAGCGGATGCTGATGCAGATGCGCGCGCTTACCGCCGCCGCACGAACCATCTGCTACGCCACCGCGGTCGCGCTCGACGTATCGGTGCGTGCGACCGACGCGAAAGCACGCCGCGAAGCCGCCGCGCGCGGCGCGCTATTGACCCCGATCGCGAAGGCATTCTCCACCGATATCGGCAACGAGGTCGCTTCGCTCGGCGTGCAGATCCACGGCGGCATGGGCTTCATCGAGGAAACCGGGGCCGCGCAGCACTATCGCGACGCGCGCATCACGGCGATCTACGAAGGCACCAACGGCATCCAGTCGATCGATCTGGTGACCCGCAAGCTTGCAGCACAGGACGGCGAGGCGGTGTGGGCGCTGCTCGAGGAACTGTCCGATATCGTCAAGCAGGTCGAAGCCTGCAACGATCCCGCTTTCGGCACCACCGGCGCCAAGCTGCGCGACGCGTTGGGATCGCTGGATCGCGCCAGCCGGTGGTTGCTGGAGCGCATCGCCTCGGCGCCGAATGACGCCCTCGCCGGAGCAACGCCGTATCTGAGGCTGTTCGGATCGACCCTCGGCGGATGCAAGCTCGCGGAAGAAGCGCTGGCGGCGCGCTCGTCCGCTGAGAGGTTTGGCGAGCGCTATGTCACGTTGGCGCGTTTCTTCGCCGAAAACATTTCGGTGCAGGCAGCCTCGCTGGAACGCACGGTGATCGACAGCGCCGACGCCGTGAACGGTGCCAACGCGGTATTACTGGTTTAACGTCTCCACATGTGCTCCCAGTTGTCCCCCGCACAGGCTCCAGCGCCTGCACCAAGACGATGTGGGAGAGTGCTGTGCGGCCGTGTCCCTTCGCAAAATCGGGACGGTAACAAATGCCTGAGCGTCATGGCCAGGCTTGACCCATATGCACCCATCTCGGCCGTCATTGCCGGGGCTTGACCCGGCAATCCATCGCCTTCGAAACGACTCTTTCCGAAGATGGATGAATGGGCGGGTCAAGCCCGCGCATGACGAGAGAGGGTTTTTCATAGGGCCGCCGGTGGAGGTGTTACGATCGAGTCGCTGATCCGCCTTGCGAATGGCAAAGCGGCGTTCACGTACTTGTGAATGTATACCTATCCCCACTCTTCAAACCTCGCTTATGCTGACCGTGT
>NZ_CAXUNQ010000096.1:0-4827 GCF_964252615.1 uncultured Bradyrhizobium sp. | reverse complement strand
TGCCGGGCATCCACGTCTTCCTTCCGATGTGGAGCACAGACGTGGATGGCCGGGCTTGACCCCGCGTATGATGAGATGTGTGAATCCAGTAGGGTCAAGCTAGGCAATGACGGCCGGGATGTGTGCAGATGATAGGGTCAAGCCCGGCCATGACGAAACGAGAAAGCGCCGGTCGGCCTTATTTACAGGGCTTTGCGTCCTTGACGTCGAATTTGCCCATCTTTCCGGAGATGACAAAATCATTGTAGTCGAGCACCAGCGCCCGCGAAACGCCGTCCTCAAAGAGTTCGAACGACATCGCATAGACCGGCGTCTGCTCGCCGCTGTTGGCCTTGGCGTCGCGGTCGTAATAGCTCACGGTCACCGGCCACCGCGTCAACGCCTTCATGGCATCGTTGGCGGTCGACGGGTCCGGGGTCGCGATCGTGCGGTCGCCGGGAATTGGCCGGCCAATCACGGAAAGCGTGTTGTAGACCTTCTCGCCGTTGTCGGATCCGTCGTAGACGCTCAATTCCAGCACGGATTTGCCTTCTTTGGCCGCCGCGATGATGCGCTGGATCTGCTCGGTCGGAAACACCGTGCTGCCGTCGAGCGTGAATGTCTTGGCGACCGGCTGTTTCAGCTTGACGGCGATACGGTCGCCCGTGCGCTCCGCGACGCCGTCGATGGCGCTGGGATCGCCGTTATTCATGCGGGTAGCGATCTTGAAGCGATAGCTTTTGCCCGCGCCGTCCTCCCAGCTTGTGGAGCGAAGATCGCTGAGCGTGGTCTTGCCCTCGCCGCTGTCGAGTTCGGAAACCTGGCGGAAATCCGAGGTATAGCCCTCGCAGGCGCTGCCGGAAAAATTATACAGAATGCGCCCGCGTGCGGCTTCGATCGAGGTGCTGCCGCGCGACTTCACCAGGCTCAGTTCGTACATCGCCTGGTGCGGGAGAAACGGCGCGCCTGCGGTGGCTTGGGCGACGCCGCCGAAACCTGGAACGAAAGCGATCGCGGCCACCGTCATTGCCCCGGTGCAGAAATGCGAAATCTGGTTCGATCGACCCATGCCGTCTCCTGCGCTGAGAATCTGTACAATAATGATCGCACTGATGCGCCGCAACCAGGGCCGCACCGGGAACCGTTATGAATCGGCTGCCCGAATGACGCCGTTTCCGCCAGCAGCCGGCTCCGCTTGCATGTCCTGGCGCGATGAGCGAAATAGAGGCAGCCCAATGCGTTACATGCAAGAATTCGGGCGCGGGATGAATCCCTGGGGAGAGCTATGGCAGGAACGATCGAGCAGAAACTGGCGGCACAGGGCGTCACCTTGCACGAGCCCGCGGCGCCGGTGGCGAACTATGTCGGCTTCGTGCGCACCGGCAATCTGCTGTTTGTGTCCGGACAGGTCTGCGTCAGTCCGGACGGCAAGCTGATTGCCAAAGGCAAGCTTGGCGCCGGCGTCACCGTCGAACAAGGCAATGCGGCCGCGCGCGGCTGCGCCATCAACCTGCTGGCCCAGATCAAGGCCGCGCTCGGTGACCTCGACAAGGTGTCGCGCGTGGTCCGGCTCGGCGGCTTCGTCAACTCGGCGCCGGATTTCGTCGACGGCCCCAAGGTGCTGAACGGCGCTTCCGACCTGATGGTCGCAGCATTCGGCGACAAGGGCCGCCATGCCCGCACCACCGTGGGAGTAGCGTCGCTTCCGGGCGATGCCGCAGTCGAGGTCGAGGGAATTTTTGAAGTTTCGTAAGCGGGCAGGCTGATGCGTGCGCCGGATTGGCTGACTGCGCGGCCGGTGGCTCACCGCGGCCTGCACGACCCCGCGCGCGGGATCATCGAGAACATGCCGGGCGCGGCTGCTGCCGCGGTTGCGGCTGGCTTCGCCATTGAATGCGACATCCAGCGTAGCGCCGATGGCGAGGCGATGGTGCACCATGACGACGCGCTCGGTCGCCTTACCGAAGGCTCGGGCGCCCTGTCAGGCAAGACGTCGGCCGAACTGAAGCAGGCGGTATTCAAGGGCACGCCGGAAAAGATGATGACGCTGGGCGACCTCTGCGCGCTGGTGGCCGGCCGCGTACCGCTGGTGATCGAGGTGAAGAGCCATTTTGACGGCGACCGCAGCCTGGTGAGGCGGATGGCGGACGTGCTGGCGTCCTATGATGGGCCCGCAGCCGGGATGTCGTTCGACCCTGACCAGGTGATGGCGCTGCGCGAGTTGATGCCGGGTCGGCCTCGGGGCATCGTCGCCGAGCGGGAATATACCGACGCCGACTGGCCAGAGGCCACGCGCGCCCAGCGCCGCGGAATGTTGCATCTGCGTCATGCTGTCCGCACCCGGCCGCATTTTGTCGCCTATTGGGTGGATGAACTGCCGGCCGCAGCACCCTGGATTGCACGCAACGTCTTCGGTTGCCCGCTGCTGACCTGGACCGTGCGCACGCCGCAGCAGCGCGCCATCGCCGCACGCCATGCCGACCAGATGATTTTCGAGGGGTTTTGCCCGCAAACCTGACATGGCCGGGCACTTGAAGTATTGAGACAATGCACAATCTTTAAAAATGGTCACCGCAAGCGATGGCTGCTCGCGTGGCGATTCAAGTGATCGATGGCATCTTCTGAAATTTCCCTTGAAGCGGTTTCGTCGGTCAGCCAGGTTCCGGCTGACGCCTGGGACGCCTGCGCCAACCCGCCTCCCGGTTCAAGCGCCCTCAACGAACTCGATACGCCCGCTTCATCCGATCTCACAAATCATTCGCGCAATGAATCAGAAGAATCCTACAACCCATTCGTTTCGCATGCATTTTTTTCTGCACTAGAGGCGTCCGGCTCGGCCTGCTCCCGGACCGGTTGGGCGCCACGTCATCTGATCGCCCGGCTCGACGGCGGCATCGCGGGCATTGTGCCATGCTATTTGAAATCGCACTCGCAGGGTGAATATGTGTTCGACCGCGGCTGGGCCAGCGCCTATGAGCGCGCCGGCGGCAGTTATTACCCAAAGCTTCAGGCCTCGGTTCCGTTCACCCCGGCGACCGGACCACGGCTGCTGATTCGCAACGGCGTTGATGCCGAACTGATCGGCGGAGCACTTGCCGCCGGACTGGCGGCGCTGTGCGAGGCGGCCGAAGCCTCCTCGGTTCACGTCACATTCGCGCGCCGTCAGGAATGGAAATTTCTCGCCAAGAACGGGTTCCTGCAGCGGACCGACCAGCAGTTCCACTGGCATAACCAGGGCTATGAAGGATTCGAGGATTTCCTCGCCACCCTCAATTCACGCCATCGCAAGGCGATCCGCCGCGAGCGCCGCGAAGCCGTTGTGAACGGCATCACGATTCACGCCCTTAGCGGCAGCGAGATCACCGAGGACGCCTGGGACTCGTTTTTCGCCTTCTACATGGAAACCGGTTCGCGGAAATGGGGCCGGCCCTACCTCACCCGCGCCTTCTTTTCGCTGATCGGCCAGACCATGGCCAAGGATATTCTGCTCGTGATGGCCCAACGCGGCGGGCGCTGGATTGCCGGTGCGATCAATTTCATCGGCTCCGACGCCTTGTTCGGACGCAACTGGGGCGCAATCGAACATCACCCGTTCCTGCATTTCGAAGTCTGCTATTATCAGGCGATCGACTTTGCAATCGGGCGTGGCCTGAAGCGGGTCGAGGCCGGCGCTCAGGGCGAGCACAAGATCGCGCGCGGCTATCTCCCGCAGACTACCTACTCCGCGCATTATATCGTCGATCCCGATTTGCGGCGGGCGGTGCACGACTATCTCAGGCGCGAGCGGCAATATGTGGCGGAAGCGGTTCGCGAGCTCACCAGCGCCGGGCCGTTCCGTAAAGATGCCGATGAGCCGTCTTGACCCCGGCGTGTTTTGGGACCGAGAACCACCGGGCAGCATTCGGGAGCAGCCATGACCGCCTACGACCCCAATAATATCTTTGCGAAAATCCTGCGCGGCGAGTTTCCCTGCTACAAGGTCTATGAGGACGATCACGCCCTCGCTTTCCTCGACATCATGCCGCGGACCCCCGGCCACACCCTGGTCATTCCGAAAGCACCGGCCCGTAACATCCTTGACATTGAACCCGAGGACTTCGCCCACGTCGCGCGCGCGTCCCGCACCGTCGCCCGGGCCGCGCTACAGGCGTTCAAGGCCGACGGCATCACCCTGCAGCAATTCAGCGAACCCGCCGGAGGCCAGGTGGTATTTCACCTGCACATGCACGTGATGCCGCGCCACGACGGCATCGCGCTGCTGCCGCCGGCCAGCCGCAAGGAAGATGCGAAAGTGCTGGAAGACAACGCCACCAGGCTGATCGCAGCGCTGAAGGGCGCGTGATGATAACTCGGGCATTGCGAGCGAAGCGGAAGCGATCCAGATAGTTCCCAGGCATGCCCGGCCTTGTTCCGGACATCCACGTCTGACGGCCTCTCGGCAAGAAGACGTGGTTGGCCGGACAAGCCCTGCCCTATGCACACACCTCGGCCGTCATTGCCGAGCTTGAACCCTACTGGATGCACATATCTCATCGTCATTGCCGGGGCTTGACCTACCATACGCACACATCTCGCCGTCATTGCCGTGCTTGACCCGGCAATCCATCCGCTTCGAAACGACTCTTGCGAAGATGGATGGATGCGCGGGTCAAGCCCGCGCATGACGCGAGATTTGTTTTTCATGGCTGCCGGTGCCAGCGGAGCGGCGGATTACGCCTTTCACCTTCACCCGGTTGAGCGGTCGCGGCCGGGGCCGCTGATCCGCCTTGCGAAGCTCAAACCGGCGTTCACGCACTTGTGAATGTATACCTATCCCCACGCTCATAACCCGGCTTATGCTGACCGTGT
>NZ_CAXUNQ010000095.1:0-5247 GCF_964252615.1 uncultured Bradyrhizobium sp. | reverse complement strand
AGCGCGATATTGCAACACGCCGCACCACACGCCGCGTCAACCGCGGGCTTGACCGGCTTATCCATCGCTCTTGGCAAAAGGATTTTGCGAGGCGGGATGGATGGCCGGGTCAAGCCCGGCAATAACAGTTGTGAGAGGGTGCGGTCCCGGTTCTGCGAAGCAACGGCTCGCAAGAGCTGCGCGCTGCATCGCGGCCGGGACACGGCTTACCCTTTGCGCACATCGCCGGCTTCGGCCTCGCTGTGTTCGAGCGTCGCCGGCTCCAGATGATGCCGCTTGATCAGCGGCATCTGCGTGAACGCGAACAGCATGGTCAGCGGCACCATGCCGAAAACCTTGAAGTTCACCCAGAAGTCCGTGCTCTGGGTCCGCCAGACGATTTCGTTCAGGCCCGCCATCGCGAAAAACCACACCGTCCAGCGCAATGTCAGCGAGCGCCAGCCCTGCGCGGTCAGATTGAACATCTGGTCGAACATGATCGCGATGAAGGAGCGGCCGAACAGCAGCCCGCCGCCGAGGATCACGGCGAACAGCGCATAGACGATGGTCGGCTTCATCTTGATGAAGGTTTCGTCGTGCAGAACCAGCGTCAGCGTTCCGAACACCACGACCACGATGGCGGTGACGATGGCCATCATCGGCACGTGGCGCGTCACCGCGTAGGACGCCGCCATCGCAACGACCACCGCGATCATGAAGGCGCCGGTGGCGACGAACAGGTTGGCCTTGGCGTTGGCGAAGAAGAAGATCAGCAGCGGACCGAGTTCGGTGGCGAGCTTGAACAGCGGATGCGGTTGTTTCTTGTCCATGAGAATCCCGTTATTTGCCGTCACGCGCGGGCTTGTCCATCCATCTTCGCAAGAGTCGTTTCGAAGGGGGGTGGATTGCCGGAGCAAGCCCGGCCATGACGGCCGAGATGCGTGCATATGGTAGGGTCATGCCCGGCAATGACGGCGTGAGCGGATTTGATGACGGCGTGATTCGATGCGGCATCAGCTTTCGATCCCGGCGATCGCCTGTGCGAAATCCCGCGCCGTGAATGGCGCCAGATCGTCGATCCCCTCGCCGACGCCGATGAAATGCACCGGCAGTTTGTGCTTTTCGGCGAGCGCCACCAGAATGCCGCCGCGCGCGGTGCCGTCGAGTTTTGTCATCACCAGGCCGGTGACGCCGGCGGTGCGGGCAAACGCCTCGACCTGCGACAGCGCGTTTTGTCCCACCGTGGCGTCGAGCACCAGCAGCACCGCGTGCGGCGCCGAGGCATCGACCTTCCTGATCACGCGCACGACCTTTTCAAGCTCGTTCATCAGTTCGGCCTTGTTCTGCAGCCGGCCGGCGGTATCGATCAGCAGCACATCGAGCTTTCCCTCGCGCGCGGCCGTCAGCGCATTGAAGGCGAGGCTCGCGGAATCCGAGCCCTGCGCACCGGCGATCACCGGCGATCCGGTGCGCTCGCCCCAGATCTTGAGCTGCTCGATGGCGGCGGCGCGAAAGGTGTCGCCGGCCGCCAGCATCACCTTGCGGCCCTCGGCGGCGAGCTTGGCCGCGAGCTTGCCGATGCTGGTGGTCTTGCCGGATCCGTTGACGCCCACCACGAGAATCACGAACGGTTTTCGCGCGGCGTCGATCGCCAGCGGTTTTGCGACCGGCGCCAGCACCTTCTCCACTTCGGCCGCAACCACGGTTTTCACATCCGCCGCCGAAATCGACTTGTCGTAGCGTCCGACGCCGACGGCGGCGGCGATCCGCGCCGCCACCTCGGTGCCGAGGTCGGCGCGCAGCAACACGTCCTCGATGTCGTCGAGCATGGCGCGGTCGAGCTTGCGCTTGACGACGAGATCGGCGACCGCGGTCCCCAGCGACGTCGAGGTGCGCTTGAGGCCGCCGGACAGCCGCCGCCACCAGCTCAGTCTGGGTTGTTCCGAGGTGCTGTCGCTCATGGTGGGGGTGTGTTAGCGGTTTCGCGCCATGAGCGAAAGCCACAACGAACGCGCCGGACTGCCGGGGCTGACGGCGGAACAAATTCAGGCCCGCGTGCTCTATCGCGACGGGCTGATGCTGGTGATCGACAAGCCCGCCGGGCTGCCGGTGCATCGCGGCCCCAAGGGCGGCGCCAATCTGGAAGCGTCGTTCGATGCGCTCCGGTTCGGGCTGCCGCGTCCGCCGGTGCTGGCGCACCGGCTCGCCCGCGCCACCACGGGCTGCCGGGTGGTGGGACGGCATCGCCAGGCCCCGGCGGGGCGGGGGCGGGTGTTGAAGCCCGGCAGGATTTCCAAGATTTATTGGGCGGCGGTGGAGGGCGGCCCGGCCGAGGATGAAGGCACCGTCGACATGCCGCTCGGCCGCCTCAACGACGAGCGCGGCTGGTGGCAGAAGCCGGATCCGGATGGGCAGACCGCGGTCACCACCTGGAAAGTGATGGGGCGCGGCGACGGCCTGACGTGGCTGGCGCTGGAGCCGGTCACCGGCCGCACCCACCAGTTGCGCGTGCACAGCGCCGCGATGGGCTGGCCGATCGTCGGCGACAACATCTACGGTAACGGTCCGCGCTTCGGCCAACCGACCCTGCATCTGCACGCGCGCGAGATCGCGATACCGATCTCGAAGAACAAGCAGCCGGTGCGCGTGACGGCGCCGGCGCCGGCGCACCTGCACGAGCGGCTGCGGGCTTGCGGATGGAACGGGGAGTAGGGCACCTCGTCGATTCCCACATCTCGTCATACGCGGGCCTGACCCGCGCATCCATCCGCTTCGGAAGAGCCGTTTCGAAGCGGATGGATTGCCGGGTCAAGCCCTACTGGATTCACACATCTCGCCGTCATGCCCGGCCTTGTGCCGGGCATCCACGTCTTCCTTCCGATGTGGAGCACAGACGTGGATGGCCGGGACAAGCCCGGCCATGACGTTGAACGCACTGCCCGGCCTTTTACCGGGCATGACGTAGACCGCGCTGTCATGCCTGGCTTGTGCCGCGCATGACGTAGACCACGCCGTCATGCCCGGCCTTGTGCCGGGCATCCACGTCTTTCTTTCTGATGTGGAGCACAGACGTGGATGGCCGGGCTTGACCCGCGTATGATGAGATGTGTGAATCCAGTCGGGCCAAGCCCGGCAATGACGATGAGATGGATGAATCTCGTAGGATTTGTCCCGCCATCCGCGTCTTCTTGCTGCACTGCTGTGAGACGTGGTGCCCGGCGCAAGGCCGGCCATGACGACCTTCACACCGTCAACCGCGCGCCGTCATGTCCCCGCATCGCCAGCGTGCGCACCGCGCCCGGCGTCTCGCCTGAAATCGCCACCGGCATGAAATGCTCGGTGCGGCCCTGGGTGGCGCTCTCGATCAGCACCTGCCGCATGCCCCCGACGTCCGCCGCCAGCCGCCGCTGCAGCGCCGCTGCTCCCGTCATGCGCAAGCGCCGCGCACGCTCCCTGACCACATCGCCCGCTACCTGCGGCATCCGCGCCGCCGGCGTGCCCGGACGCGGCGAATAGGGGAATACGTGCAGGAAGGTGAGATCGCATTCCTGCACCAGCTCCCGCGAGCGCGCGAACATGTCGTCGGTCTCGGTGGGAAAACCGGCGATGATATCGGCGCCGAACGCGATGTCCGGCCGCAGCCGCCGCACCTGCGCGCAAAACGCAATGGCCGCGGCGCGCGAGTGCCGCCGCTTCATCCGCTTCAGGATCATGTCGTCGCCGGACTGCAGCGACAGATGCAGGTGCGGCATCAGCCGCTGGTCGTGCGCGATCACATCGAGCAGGTCGCGATCGACTTCGATCGAATCGATCGAGGAGATCCGCAAGCGCCGCAGTTCCGGCACGTGCCGCAGAATCTGCCTGGTCAGCATGCCGAGTTTCGGGGCGCCGGGCAGGTCGGCGCCGTAACTGGTGAGATCGACGCCGGTCAGCACGATCTCGGCGTGGCCGCGCTCGACCAGCGCGCGGACCTGATCGACCACCGCGCCCATCGGCACCGAGCGCGAATTGCCGCGGCCGTACGGGATGATGCAGAAGGTGCAGCGGTGGTCGCAGCCGTTCTGCACCTGCACGAACACCCGCGGCAGGCCTTTCTGAAATCCCTCCAGCAGATGCGGCGCCATCTCCTTCACGGCCATGATGTCCGCCACCGCGATTTTTTCGCCGCTGCCGAGCCCGAATGACGGTGCGTCGAACGCGGCGCGCGCCTCGCGCCAGCTCCGGCCGCGCATCTTGTCGTCATTGCCGACGACGCGGTCGACCTCCGGCATTTCCGCAAACATGCCCGGCTCGATCTGCGCCGCGCAGCCGGTGACCACGATGCGGGCGCCGGGCCGCTCGCGTTTCAGCCGCCGGATCGACTGCCGCGCCTGCGCGACCGCCTCGCCCGTCACCGCGCAGCTATTGACGACGATGGTGTCGGCGACCCCCGCGGCTTCCGCCTCGCGGCGGATCACTTCGGATTCGAAGGCATTGAGGCGGCAGCCGAAGGTGACGACCTCGACGCTCACCTCACGCGACGCCGGCGAATAATGCCGGGTCGAAACGGCCCTCATACTCGAAGGTCGCGGTCCCGGTCATCAGCACATGGTCGTCGCGCTCGCGCCATTCGATACCGAGCTCGCCGCCGGGCAGCGTGACCGTGACGACGCGATCGGCGCGCCGCAGCCGCGCCGCCGCCACGGCGGTGGCGCACGCCGCCGAGCCGCAGGCTCTGGTCAGGCCGGCGCCGCGCTCCCAGGTCCGGATCACGATGCGATCGCGATCGACGATCCGGGCCAGCGTAATGTTGGCGCGCTCCGGAAAGATCGGATGATTTTCCAACAGCGGCCCGAACCGGCTGAGATCGTAGGCCTCGACATCCTCGACCCAGAAGATCGCATGCGGATTGCCCATGCTGACCACCGAAGGCGAGTGCAGGATCGGCGCGTCGATCGGACCGATCTGCAACTCGATATAGCGGGTGTCGCGAAACTCTTCCGCAAGCGGAATGTCCTTCCAGCCGAATTTCGGCGTCCCCATATCGATGGTGTAGAGATCGGCGGACGGGCCTTGCCAGCAGTTCAACAGACCGGCTCTGGTCTCGAAGGTAACGGCGGCCTGGCGGGTTTTCTCGAACAGATGCCGCACCACGCAGCGCATGCCGTTGCCGCAGGCGCCTGCTTCCGAGCCGTCATTGTTGTAGATCCGGATGAAGGCTTCGGTGCCGGGCAGCCGCGGCGGCTGCAGCACCATCAACTGGTCGTAATGCACGCCGGCGGGCTGTGC
>NZ_CAXUNQ010000094.1:0-5696 GCF_964252615.1 uncultured Bradyrhizobium sp. | reverse complement strand
CAGCATAAGCCGGGTTACGAGCGTGGGGATAGGTATACATTCACAAGTGCGTGAAGAGGCGGTTTGCGCGAACGACGAAGCAATCCAGTCTTCCTTGAAGGCCTCCGGACTGCTTCGTTTCGCTCGCAATGACGCAAACATTCACGGCCTCGGATGACGGTAGAGTGCGGCACGGTTCTATCGCAACAAAATCCACGCCGGCGCGTGGTCGCTGGCGCCTTCCGCGCCGCGCACATCACGGTCGACGCCGGCTTTCGTCAGACGCGGCGCCAGCGCGGGGCTGAGCAGAAGGTGATCCAGCCGCAGCCCGGCATCGCGCGGCCAGCGGTTGCGCTTGTAGTCCCAGAACGTGAACATCGGTTTATCCGGATGCAGCGTGCGGACCGCGTCGGTCCAGCCTTGTGCCAGCAGCGCCTTGAAGGCGGCGCGGCTCTTCGGCTGGATCAGGGCGTCCTTGTCCCATGAGCGCGTCGGATAAATGTCGAGGTCGGTCTGCGCCACATTGTAGTCGCCGGCCAGCACGACCGGGACATCCTGCTTGATGAATGTCGCGGTGTGCTTGCGCAGGCGCTTGAACCAGTCGAGCTTGTAATCGAATTTCGGCCCCGGCTGCGGATTGCCATTGGGCAGATAGATGCTTGTGACGATGATGCCGTTGACGGCGGCTTCGATATAACGCGCCTGAATATCCTCGGGATCGCCCGGCAGCTCTTTGCGGGTCAGAATCGGATCAGTCTTGCGCGCGAGAATGGCGACACCGTTCCAGGTCTTCTGGCCGCGCCAGACCGCGCCGTAGCCGGCCTTGCGAAGGGCGTCGACCGGAAAGTCGGCCTCGGTCGATTTCAATTCCTGCAGGCAGACCACATCGGGCTTTGACGCCCGCAGCCACCGCAGCAGGTTCGGCAGCCGCCGGTTGATGTTGTTGATATTGAACGTCGCGACCTTCAAGAAGGTCAGGCCGGTGGCGTCGCAGCGGCGGCAGCGCCTTTTTCAGCGCTGTCTTTCCCGCTTTTCGCTTCGCCGCCCTTGTAGATCCGCGCATATCTTTTGCCGAGGCTCGTCAGCACCTCGTAGCCGATGGTGCCGAAGTGATGCGCGACTTCGTCGATGGTGATGCCATCGCCGATCAGCGTCACCATGTGGCCGCGCCGCGCGGTCTTGTCGGGCAGATCGGTGATGTCGACCGCCATCAGGTCCATCGAGATGCGGCCCGCGACCGGGCAGCGTTTGCCCGCAATCACGACTTCGGCGCCGCGCGTGCCGTCATTGGCGCTGGCGGCGCGGAAATAGCCATCGGCATAGCCGGCGGATACGATCGCCAGTTTGGTCGGCCGCCGTGCGGTCCAGGTGCCGCCATAGCCGACGCTGTCGCCGCGCTCGACGTTGCGGAGCTGCACGATGCGGGCCTTCAGTTCGACCACCGGCTGCATCGGATTGTCGGCTTCCGGCGTCGGGTTGATGCCGTAGAGCGCGGCACCCGGCCGCACCATGTCGAACTGGAATTGCGGGCCGAGATAGATGCCGGAGGAATTGGACAGCGAGGCCGGCACGCCGGAATACAGGCTGGCGATCTCGCGGAAGGTGGCGACTTGTCTGGCATTGAGCGGATGGTTGGGGGTCTCGGCGCAGGCGAGGTGGCTCATCACCAGCGTGATGCCGTGGTCGCCGGCATTGATGCGCGGCACGATGCCGTTCGCCTCGACCAGCGTGAGGCCAAGCCGGTTCATGCCGGTGTCGATGTGAATGGCGGCGCCCCCGGACCATCCGGAGCGCCGGCAGAACACGTCCCATTCGGCAAGCTCATTGAGATCGCCGATCACGGGCCTGCAGTTGAGCTTGGCGAAGCTGTCGCCGCTGTTCTGGAAGAAGCCGTCGAGCACATAGAGGTCCGCCGCGGGCAGCGTTTCGCGCGCGGCGCGCGCTTCATCCAGGGTGGCGACGAAAAATGTCTTGCAGCCGGCGGCGGCCAGCGCGCGGGCCACAGGGCCTGCGCCGCAGCCATAGGCTTCGGCCTTGATCACCGCGGCGCACTCGGCCGGGACCGCGGTTTTCTCCAGCTTGCGCCAGTTCGCAACGATGGCGTCGAGGTCGACGGTGAGAATGCCGGGCTGCGTGGCGGTTGCGGCGGCAAGGGCCGCCGCGGCGTTCGCTTCGGGTGACAACAGGCCGCCGGGTGGAATTGATTTCAGATCGGAAACAGAGGGCATGCCGCACTTTACGCCGAGGCGCAGGGCGGTTCAACCGCGAGCGTCAGTAAGACCGTTCCGGCAAATGACTGTCATGGGCGAGATCGCTAAATCGCGTGAATTGACCTTCAAACTGCAGTTCGACCGTACCCGTAGGGCCGTGACGCTGTTTGCCGATGATGACCTCGGCCTTGCCATGGACCAGTGACATGTCGAGCTGCCATTTCTCGTGTTCCGGCGTACCTGCGCGCGGCTCCTTGTTGGCGAGGTAGTATTCCTCGCGGAATACGAACATGACCACGTCCGCATCCTGTTCGATCGAGCCGGATTCACGCAAGTCCGACAATTGCGGACGCTTGTCGTCGCGGCTTTCGACCTGGCGGGACAACTGCGACAGCGCAATGATGGGAACGTTGAGTTCCTTGGCCAGCGCTTTCAGGCTGGTGGTGATCTCGGTGACTTCCTGCACGCGGTTGTCATTACCGCGTTTGCCGGAGCCCTGCAGCAGTTGAATGTAATCGACCACGATCAGATCGAGACCCTTCTGTCGCTTCAGCCGCCGCGCCCGCGCGGTCAGTTGCGAGATCGAAAGGCCGCCGGTTTCGTCGACATATAATGGCAGCGACTGCAATTCGATGGAGTAGTCGCGGATCTTCTCGAAATCGGTTTCGGAAATGCCGCCGCGGCGGATGGTACTTGACGCGATGCTGGTCTGCTCGGCGAGAATCCGGGTGGCGAGCTGTTCGGCGGACATTTCGCAGGAGAAAAAGCCGACGATGCCGCCGTTGACCGACTTCATGGTGCCGTCAGCCTGCACTTCCGCGCGATGCGCTTTAGCGACGTTATAGGCGATGTTGGTCGCAAGCGCCGTCTTGCCCATGCCGGGACGGCCGGCGACGATGACCAGGTCGGAAGGCTGCAGGCCGCCCATCTTGACGTCGAGATCGCGCAAGCCGGTGGCAATGCCCGACAATTTGCCGTCGCGCTGAAACGCTTTCGCCGCCATGTCGACTGCGACGGTGAGAGCCTGCGCAAAGCGCTGAAACCCGCCGTCGTAGCGGCCGGATTCGGCGAGTTCATACAGCCGCCGCTCGGCGTCCTCGATCTGCGCGCGCGGCGCGAAATCCACCGGCGCGTCGAAGGCGACGTTGACCATGTCGGTGCCAATGCCGATCAGGTCGCGGCGCAGCGCCAGTTCGTAAATGGTGCGCCCGTAGTCGTGGGCGTTGATGATGGTGGTGGCTTCCGCGGCGAGGCGCGCCAGATATTGCCCGACCGTCATGCCGCCGATATCGGTATCGGCGGGAACGAATGTTTTGAGCGTCACCGGCGTCGAGATTTTGCCGGCGCGGATAAGACTCGATGCGGTCTCGAAAATGATCTGATGAATAGGCTCGAAGAAGTGCTTCGGCTCCAGAAAATCCGATACCCGGTAGAACGCATCGTTATTGACCAGAACGGCGCCCAGCAACGCCTGTTCGGCCTCGATATTGTGCGGCGCAGTGCGGTAGGCCGGCGGCGCTGCGTCGGGGGCAAGTTTTAACACGTTCGAATCAAGGGGAGCCATGGGTCAGAATTGTTCTTCGGATTTTGTCGGATGCGGGGCGCGATAAAGCGCCTGCGCCCGGCAAAGCGAAAGCGCCAGCGCGCCGCTTATGCACCATTCACTTAAAATGTGGACGATTCGGCTATTAACGCTTGACGCCTTTTGCCCCTCGTTCAGCCCGCAGCCTGATATCTCAACGGAAATGCGCTCCAGCGCTCTGAACCTTTCAGCACATGCAGGCACTCATCATCAGGCCGTACATTTTTTTAGGCCGATGGGAACACCTTGCCGGCACGCAAGTTGAGACCAGCGGTTCAGGTGATACGGGTGATGGCTTTGCAGACCGGACAGTGGCGCTGCCGACACAGCGAAATGACCTGGTTGTCCACCCTGGTTGCGATCATGGAGACGGTTTCCCGGTCGGAATCGGGCGCGTCCTGCAGCCAGGCTGTGCGGGCGGCAGTGCAAGCCCATCTGGCCGGACCTGCCACGGCGCATGGGTTCTGTGGCGCGAGTGCCAGCCTTCGAAATTGAATCCCTGAAACTCCGCCGCTCGATATCTCGTGCCGTAACCAGCACCTTTCCGTCATTCGGCTCGGGCGGCTGGAACGCCCCGATATCCGCGTCGCTTCGTTACGCCGAAAGAAACGCCGGAACTTCGGGCCAATGCTGCGGACGCGGCAAATTTTCCGTATCGTTCGCCTTACGCAGTTGCGTCATCTGTGCGCTTCCATTCGCGGGATAATCGGCTAAAAGGTGACCGCCGTGACGCGGGTGCGAACGAACCTCGGATTCGGGCCACGGCGGATACGCATCTGGAGAACCGAGAATGTTGAGCCGAGCGCTCAGTTTAGCGACGGTGATGCTTCTGATCGGCGGTTTCGCGGCGGTGCCGGTGCGGGCGCAAAATCTCGAAGCCGGCAAAAGCCCTTCGCAGATTTTCTCGGGCACCTGCACTGCCTGTCATAAAGGCGCGCGCGGGCTGCTCAAAACGGTAGCTCCCGGATCCCTCCCAGGGTACCTTCGTCAACACTATACGACCAGCAGTGAAATGGCGTCGGTACTCAGCGCCTATCTGATTTCCAATGGGGCCACCGATACCCGCTATATCGGCAGCCAGCCCAAACAGCACCCCAAGGATGCCAAACAGGAGTCGGGGCCGCCGACACAGCTCGACCGTTTCGGCCGGCCGCTACGCCGGGCCCCGCCGCAGGAGGCCGCAAGGCCTGACGGCGATGGCCGCTTACCGCAGACCGAGCCGGAGGGGCGTATGGGCCGCAGCCGACCGGCCAACCCGGACGCCGGCAAACCCTCCGAAGGACAGACCCCTGCCGCTGCGGTTAACGAGCGTGGGCCGGACGGCCGGAGATTGTCTGCCAAGCAGCGGCTCAGCAAGCGCGGCAAACCGGGCGAGGAGCTGCCCAAGACCGATGCGTCCAAGGATACCTCGAAGGATATGCCGACGGACGAGGCTGCCAAGGGTGAGGGGGCTAAGCCCGACAAGGACAGCAAGCCGACGGACGATACCGCCAAGGATGAAGGCGGCAAACCCGATGCGAAACCCGCCGAACAGGGCAAGTCCGAGTCGGCCAAGCTCGATGCCGACAAAGGCGAGGGCGCCAAGGCCGACATACCCTTGAGGGCCGACCCGGTTCCCGCGGTCACTCCGGCGCCGAAATCGCCGGAGGGCGACGCCAAGCCCGTGCAGGCCCCTGCGCCCGCGGCGGCAGGCGGAACGCCGGCGTCGTCGGCGTCCAATGCCGTGCCGGAGGCGCCCGCAAACGTGCCTGCGGCGCCTGTCGCGCCATCGGCATCCGTCGTGGCGCCGGTGACCCCGGCGGGTCCGCCGGTGCCGCCGATTTCCCAGTAGAAGTCGAACGGTTGAAGCCCGGCCTGACCCTGCTGGATGCACATCTCGCCGTCATGCCCGGCCTTGTGCCGGGCATCCACGTCTTTCTTTCTGA
>NZ_CAXUNQ010000093.1:0-6308 GCF_964252615.1 uncultured Bradyrhizobium sp. | reverse complement strand
ATCCGGAGCAGCGACCGGGGCAGCCAGCTTGGATTCGACGCCGGCTATTCGCGTACCCAGCGCATCGATCTCGGCCTTGTCGATCTGCGGAGCGGGAGGCGCCGTGGTTGTTTTGGACTCGACGCTGGCAATTCGCGCGGCGAGCGCATCGAGTGCGGCGTTGTTGACCTGCGGAGCCGGCGGCAGCGGGGCGCGGCCGGGCCACCCCATGGTCCAGACCACCAATGCTGCGGCGCCGGCGCCGAAAATGGCCGCGATGATCGCAGAGGACATCACGGTCGGCCATGACCGCGCCTTTGGCGGAGCAGGCTTGTCGGCGGTACTCGCGGGGCTCTCGCTCCCGGTTTCGTCTGAAATTTCGATGGCATCGAGGTCGAGCGTCGGCGGCGCGCGTTTGGGTCGGTTCAGATCCGCCTGCGGATCAATGTTGTCGGACTTGTCGTCAACCATCGTCAAAGGTTCCCTGCCGGTATCGCGTTGGCACCACCCTTATCAGAATCGGCGCCGGTTCTCCTACCGCGATAACGCGGCCAGCGCACGATCCATCGCCTCAAACAAGCCATTTTCGTCCGGAGTACGCGCCACCAGCACTCGCGGTGCGCCGACGTCACGGAGGATCGACGCCACCGCGTCCGAAATGCAGCATTGCGGCACCGAAAGCGCGGAGATTTCGACGCCGGCGCCCCGCGCCGCGTCCAGGAACGCGCGCGCGCTGCGCCGCGAATAATGCAGCACCGCCTCGATTGTGTTGGCAGCGAATGCCTCGCATGCGGCTTGCGGCAGGCTCGATACCGGGATCATCCGGTAGGTGGTATGGGTGACGACACTGAACCCGCGTTCGCCCAATTCGCCCGCGAGATCGCCGGCGAGATCGGCGCCGGCAAGGTAGATCAGCGTGCTGGATTTCTTCAGCGTCTTGGCGCGCACGCTGGCGACGATCAGGTCGCGCAATGCGGCGGCATTGCCGTCAGCCACGCTGACGTCGCGGAATCCGGCACGGCGGGCGGCGTCCGCCGTGCGTTTTCCCACCGCAAACAGCGGCAGCTTCAGCAGATGGCCGGCGGCAAGTTCGGACTCGATGGCGCGCAGCGCATTGGCGCTGGAGACGATGGCGGCGCCGTAGCGCGCGTCGGCGTCGTCGTGAAACGCCACCGGCTCGAACCGCAGCATCGGCGCCAGCAATACGCCGTGTCCTTTGGTCCGCAATGCTGCTGCGGTAGCCTCATTGTCGGGTTGCGGGCGGGTCACGAGGATCGCCATGATCACGCTCCGGCCAACAGGACTGCCGCGTCAACGGAAGATTGCACGCCATGGCCTCGCAATGATACGCCAGCCGAAGGAAAACGCCGGTTCGGCCGGCAACGCAAGGGCTGAAATTGGATAACGACACCCCGACGTTGGCCCCGGTTCTGGTTCTGGGGATCGAGACCACCTGCGATGAAACCGCAGCCGCCGTGGTCGAGCGGCAGGCCGACGGGGCGGGGCGGATCTTGTCCAACATCGTGCGCTCGCAGACCGAAGAACATGCGCCGTTCGGCGGCGTGGTGCCGGAGATCGCGGCGCGCGCCCATGTGGATGCGCTCGATGGCATCGTAGCCCAGGCGATGAAGCAGGCCGGCATCGGATTCGCGCAGTTGTCGGGCGTTGCAGCCGCCGCCGGTCCCGGCCTGATCGGCGGTGTCATTGTCGGCCTTACCACCGCCAAGGCGATCGCCATGGTGCATGACACGCCGCTGATCGCGGTCAACCATCTCGAAGCCCACGCGTTGACGCCGCGGCTGACTTGCGCGCTGGCCTTTCCCTATTGCCTGTTCCTCGCCTCCGGCGGGCACACCCAGATCGTCGCGGTGCTCGGCGTCGGCAACTATGTTCGCCTCGGCACCACGGTCGATGACGCCATGGGCGAAGCCTTCGACAAGGTCGCGAAAATGCTGGGGCTGCCATATCCCGGCGGCCCGCAGGTGGAACGTGCCGCTGCCGGCGGCGATGCGCAACGGTTTGCGTTGCCGCGGCCGATGCTGGGACGCGACGATGCAAACTTCTCTCTGTCCGGACTGAAAACCGCCGTGCGCAACGAGGCCAGCCGGCTGGCTCCGCTGGAGCCGCAGGACATCAGCGATCTCTGTGCAGGCTTCCAGGCGGCGGTGCTGGAATCGACCGCCGATCGTCTCAACGTCGGACTGAGGTTGTTTCAGGAGCAATTCGGCAGCCCCCGGGCGCTGGTGGCGGCCGGCGGCGTCGCCGCCAATCAAGCCATCCGCGGCGCGCTACAGGCGGTCGCCGCCAAGGCGGAGACCACCTTGATCATTCCGCCGCCAGCCTTGTGCACCGATAACGGCGCGATGATCGCATGGGCCGGCGCGGAGCGGCTGGCGATCGGACTGACCGACACCATGGACGCCGCCCCCCGCGCGCGCTGGCTGCTCGACGGCAATGCGACCGCGCCGGAGGGATTCGCCAACACCCGCGCCAAACTCTAGCGAGGCAGGCGCCATGCCGTCTTACAAGTCCGTTGCGGTGATCGGCGCGGGCGCCTGGGGAACGGCGCTGGCGGACGTCGCCGCGCGGGCCGGCCGCGACGTGGTATTTTACGCCCGCAACGCCGAAGCGGCCGCACGAATGACCGCGCGGCGAATGAACCCGCGGCTGCCCGGCGTCAGTCTCGATGCGCGCATCGCCGTGACCTCGGATATCGCCTACGCCGCACGCGCGGACATTATCCTGCTGGCCGTGCCGGCGCAGAATTTGCGCAACGCCGCTGCCGCGCTTGTCCCTCACCTCGCTGCAGCGACGCCGGTCATCGCCTGCGCCAAGGGCATCGAGCGCGGCACCCTCAAATTCATGACGGAGGTGATTGCGGAGACCGCGCCCGGCGCGGTGCCCGCCATCCTGTCCGGACCGAGCTTCGCCAGTGACGTGGCGCGCGGGCTGCCGACCGCGGTGACGCTGGCGGCAAAGGACGAGGCGCTGGCGGGCGCGCTGGTGCACGCGCTGGGGTCGTCGACCTTCCGGCCCTACCACACCACCGACATACGCGGCGTCGAGATCGGCGGCGCCGCGAAAAACGTGCTCGCCATCGCCGCCGGAATCGTGGTCGGCAGGCAGTTGGGCGCTTCGGCGCAGGCCGCGTTGACCACACGCGGGTTCAGCGAGCTGGTGCAGCTCGGCCGCGCCTGCGGCGCGCGCACCGAGACCATGTCCGGCCTTTCCGGCCTGGGTGACCTGATCCTGACCTGCGGCAGCCCGCAGTCGCGCAACTTCTCGCTCGGCATCGCGCTCGGGCGCGGCGAGAATTTGCCGCGGACCCGGCTTGCGGAAGGCGAATTCACGGCACCCGTGCTGATCGAACTGGCCGCTTCGAAAAGCATCGAGATGCCGGTATCGAAGGCGGTCGCTGCGATTTTACGCGGTACCGCGACGATCGACGAGGTGATTGAAAATCTGCTGACGCGGCCGTTCAAGGCGGAGGGATGACCCGCTCCGTCATGCCCGCTTGTCGCAGGCATCCACGTCTTGATAAAATGGCGGCAAACAGACGTAGACGGCCGGAACAGTCCGGCCAGACGGGTGGATGGTGAGCGCCATGAACTACTGGCTGGTGAAATCGGAACCATCGAGCTGGTCATGGGATCAGCAGGTCGCGAAGGGCGCCAAGGGCGAGGCCTGGACCGGCGTGCGCAATTTCACAGCGCGGCAAAACCTGGTGAAGATGAAGACGGGCGACCGCGCGTTCTATTATCACTCCAATGAAGGCAAGGACATTGTCGGCATCGCGGAAGTGATCCGCGAAGCCTATCCCGACCCCACCGACAAGACCGGAAAATTCGTCTGCGTCGATATCAAGGCGGACAAGCCGCTGAAGACGCCGGTGACCATGGCGGCGATCAAGGCCGACAAGCGGCTGGCCGACATGGCGCTGGTGAAATATTCGCGGCTGTCGGTGCAGCCGGTGACGGCGGAGGAATGGAAGATCGTCTGCAAGATGGGCGGACTGTAGCGCCTGCGGCAGCCATAGGACGACCGCCGTCAGCCCGAAAGCATGTGAAATGTTTGCGTCGTTGCGAGCCAGTGTCGGCGCGACGCGCCGCACGATCTGCGACGCAATCCAGAAGCCTGGAGCATCGGACTGCTTGGTCGCAAAGGCTCCCTCGCAAAGACGTTTGCCGGAATGAAGGAAACGTTCACACACTTTCAGGACGCCGAGACGTGCAGGCGGCAAGCCAGGCTCCGCTTCAGAATTTCGGCGGCCGCTTTTCCGAAAACGCCCTGATGCCTTCCTTGATTTCAGCGCCGCGCATGCTGTGCCGGGCGCGGCGGTCGGCGGCATCTTCGTCCATTTGGCCGCGGGCAAATTCGTTGATGGCGCGCTTCATGCCGCGCATCGCGACAGGCGCGTTGCCGGCGAGAATGGTCGCGAGCCTGTCGACTTCGTCATCGAGGGATTCGGCGGGCACGCACGCGGTGAGATATCCGATCCGCAGCATTTCGGCGGCTTCGATCTTCTGCGCGGTGAGAAACAGTTTTTTGGCGTTGTCGGCGCCGAGCCGCGACACGTAGCGTTTGATGCCGCTGGTGTAATAATGCAGTCCTAGCCGCGCCGCCGGCATAAACATCTCGGCGGTGTCGACGCCGATGCGGAAGTCGCACGCCAGCGCCATATCGGTGGAGCCGCCATAGACGCCGCCATTAAGGCGGCAGATGGTCGGAATGCCAAGATCCTCGAGCCGGTTGGCGACAATCTCGAATGCAGATCCCGCGCTCTGCTGCTCGCTTGCGCCGGCGGCCCGCTCGGCGATCGAGCCGAGATCGTAGCCGGCGCTGAAGGCGCGGCCGGTGCCGGTCAGCACCAGCACCCGGATCGCGGCATCGGCCTCGAGCCGGTCGAACAGTTGCAACAGCGCATCGAGATCGTCGGGTTGCAATCTGTTCAGATGTTTCGGCCGGTTGAGGCGGATGGTGGCCCGTGCACCTTCGATGGAAAGAACCGGCGTGCTCGCCGCGGCCAGGTCGGACATAGGTTTCTCCGCTACTTGTTTTCCAGCGCGCGCCGCCTGGCTTCGGTGTCGATGGTCTCGGCGAGGTCGGGGTGCCGCGCCATCAGCACGTGAAAATCCACGAGGTCGAGCACCAGCAGCTTCGACAGTTGCGTCGTGCTGATGTTGGCTGATCGCTGACGATTGCCGAGCAGCGCCATTTCGCCGAAAAATGCGCCTTCGCCAAGCCGCACCTTCTTGCCGGGCAGATCGACCTCCACCTCGCCGGCGGCGATAAAGTACATGCAGTCGCCCGGCTGCCCCTTGCGCACGATCATGGCGCGCGGTGGCAGGTCCATGGTGCGCAGCATGTGCGTCACGTCGGCGATCGCCGCCGGACCAAGGGCTGCGAAGAACGGCACCCTGCTCACCAACGCCCAGGTCTTGAGAAAGTTGTCGCGCCGGGTTTCCGCGGCGAAGCCGGTGGCGAGAATACCGGTCCACAGGCCGAACACGCCGAGGCCGCAGATCATCACGATGGCCGCCACCAGCCGCCCAAGCGGCGTCACCGGCACCACGTCGCCGTATCCGACGGTGGTCAGGGTGACAACGGCCCACCATAGGGTCGCCGGCAGGCTGCCGAACGCCACCGGCTGCACGGCGCGCTCCAGCACATGCACCGCCACCGAGGCGAACGACAGCACCATCAGGAACAGCACGAGCACGCTGATGAGCGGCCCGGATTCCAGCACCAGCACCCGCCGCAGCCGCCGCAGTCCCGGAATTCCGGGCACCAGCTTGAGCAGCCAGAACACGCCGAGCAGCCACGCCGACCGGATGTCGGCGCCGCCGACGATAGCGACAGGCACCGCCAGCGCGGCGACGGCATCGACCAGCCCGCCGCCGGACAAGGCATAGGCACGACCGCGCCGCGCGCGGACGGCGCGGACCAGGCGCGCCAGCCATTCGATCGCGAAAAAGGCGAGGCAGGCCGAAAGCGCGGCTTCAACCCAGTACGATGCCGCTTCATAAACGGGATCGACCGAGAGAACGAGCAACGCGATCAAGCCAATGGCGACAATGACATAGGCGGCCGCGGGCATGCGGCGGCCCGCCGCGGCAGTTGCGAGTTGCGCCAGATAGGGGAAAATGAACGGCCTGGACATGTGCGCACGTTGCCCGCGCGGGGAATGGCCGTCAACGCGCGGCGCAAGACCAGGGGTATCCCTACTGTATGCACACATCTCTGCGCGGTCCGAGCGCCGCAAAAGCCTTTTTCGAAGAGCGATGAATAAGCCGGTCAAGCCCGCGGTTGACGCGGCGTGTGGTGCCGCG
>NZ_CAXUNQ010000092.1:0-6363 GCF_964252615.1 uncultured Bradyrhizobium sp. | reverse complement strand
TTGCGGCCGCGCGTGGATCAAGACGTGGATGGCCGGGACAAGCCCGGCCATGACGGGTTCTGCGGTACCGGCGGCGCTTGTCTTCGTGTCTTGCGATAGCCGCCGCGCGTGACTTCTGCGACAGCGCCGCGCTTGCCTTCCTCATGCGTTTGCGACAGCGCGCAGTCCGTTCACAACACTGTTATTGCGCCCCGTCGCGCGCTTCGCCGCGTCAACTGGGCCTCTGGCGCCTGCCGTGGTAGCTTCCGCGCAGAACACCTGCAGGCCGCCAGGAGAAACCACGATGACCAATCCCGTATTCCCCCGCCGCAGCCTCCTCGCCGCCGGTGGCTCCGTCCTGGCAACCGGAGTTTTGGCAACCGGAGTTTTGGCAACCGGAGTTTTGGCAACCGGGATGTCCGGGCTGCTGCGGCCCGCGCGGGCGGAAGGCCTTCCACCGACCGATTCGATGACGGGCGGGGCGAACAACTACCGCAAGGGCGCGCCGGTCGTGGATCGGATCGGCAAGGGCGGCTTCTGGATGAGCGGCACGGTGCGCCGCGCAGGCGACGGGGCTCCGCTGGCCGGGCAGCGCGTCCAGATCTGGGCGCACACCACCGAAGGGCAGGAGCACGAGCCGCACAGTCATGGCGCCACGCTCACCGACAAGAACGGCGTGTTCCGTCTCGAGATGCCGCAGATCATTCCCATCTTCGGCCAGCCGCATGGTCACCTCGCCTATGACAGCGGCGAATTCAAAACCGTCTTTCTGCGTCCGGTGATGCGCAGCGCAAAGGAGACCAGCCTGGAGGCGCACTTTGTGCTGCAGCCGGTCTGACCTTGCTGCATGCACGCATCTCGTCGTCACTGCCGGCTTGATCCGGCACTCCATCTGCTACCAGAGAGTCGTCCAACGATGATGGATAGGCGCGTCGAGCGCGCGGATGACGAGATGTGTGAATCCGGTAGTGCCTGACCGCGCTGGGAGCAAGGGAAAGAGGCTGGCCAGGGCCGCCCTGATCTGGGCCGCCGTGATCTGGGCCGCCCTGGCCGCGGCTATTTGCGTGCCGATCGCCGCGGCAGCGGCAAGCCCGCTGCTCGCATGGCGCGGCCCGGTCTACATAGTGGCCGGCTTCGCAGCGATCCTCGCACTGGGCCTCATGCTCGTTCAGCCGGTGCTGGCGGGCGGATACCTGCCGGGCCTGGCGGGCTGGCGCGGACGGCGTGCACACCGCTGGATCGGAGGCGCGCTGGCGGCGGCGGTGGCGGTCCATGTCGGCGGCCTTTGGATCACCAGTCCGCCTGACATGATCGACGCCCTTCTCTTCGCATCGCCGACGCCGTTCTCCCCCTTCGGCGTGATCGCCATGTGGGCTATCGTCGCCGTCGCGTTGCTGGCCGTCCTGCGCCGGCGATTGCGGCTTCGAACGTGGCGCATCGCTCATATGTCGCTTGCGGTGGTCATCGTCGCGGGCAGCGTGGTCCATGGCATGCTGGTCGAAGGGGCGATGGAGACGGTGTCGAAGGCGGTGCTTTGCGTGCTGGTGCTCGCGGCGACCATAAAGGTCATGGCCGACCTTCGGTGGAAAGTCGTAGGGCGGGTCGGCCGCCGGGCGGACTAACTCCTCATATTGTCTGCCCTTCCGCTTCATGCTTGAACCGGCGCCATGATGCACTCCGCAAAGCCCCTGCAGCGCGTGCAGGCCGCCTCCGCACGCTGGATCGCTTCCGTGGCGGCGCTGACCCTGCTGGCGTGGCTTGCGGCGCTTGCCGGCCTGCTCGCGGTCGCCAACCGCGTCCATGACGACATTCCGTCACTGCTGGCGATAAAACTGCCGCTGCTGCAATCGAGGCCGGAACTGATCTTCGGCGGCGAGAGCCGCACCGTCTATCAGGTCGACCCGGGGCTTGCCGCGCAGTTGATCGGCAAGCCCGCGGGCGCCGCGGTCAACATCGCCTACGACGCCGGCGAACCGCTGGCGTTGCTGGCGGCGATGCGGCGCGAGCCGGAGCGGTTCAAAGACGCGCAGGTGGTGATCAGCACAGCGCCCTTCCTGTTCAACGAAGGCGTGCGCTCGGCGGCGGTGTATCCGCAGGACGTCGCAGTTCGGCTCGGCGTGTTCGAGCAGATGACGTCGTTCCTGCCGCTGCGCCTCGGCACGCTGATCCGTTTTATTCGCGAGGCCTTCAATGCGCGGCTTTCCGCCGGGCAGCATGTTGCGGACGGTCCGCCGCCGTCGGGCTTCGGGCTGACGGTCATTCCGCGCTCGCAGCCGGAGAACCAGTGGGCGGCTGACATCGGCAGCCACCCCCATTACGCCCACTGGAATCTGTCGGGGCCGAAAGCTCGGTTCGAGACGGCTGCGCTGTGCGACATGGTGGCGCTGTCGAAAAACCTAACCGTGGTAGTGCCGCCATGGGCGCCGCGTTACGACCGCGCGCGCGATCCGTCGTGGCGCGAGAAGGAAGACCAGACCGTCGCGTTGCTGACGGACGCGGGCCGCCGCTGCGGCTTCGACGTGCTGGACATTCCGTCGGTGCCGGGACTGCAGCAGGGCAACTACGCCGACGAGATGCATGTCAATGCGTCCGGCGTTCCGATCTACACGCGCTATCTCGTGTCACGGCTGAAGCGTTAGCGGATGACGGATTTAAACGGGATCGCCCCAACGCCGCCCTTGGTCGAGGATGCGAAAATGCAAGGTCGCGCCGGCATGTGCGATAACCCCGCCGCCGGCGCGGGGAGGGAAAACCGCTAGCGATGCTGTTCTCCTCCTATGCGTTCCTGTTTCAGTTCCTCCCCGCGGTGGCGCTGGCGTTTGCGGCGGCGCGCCGCGTTTCGCCCCGCTGCGGCATCTGGGCCTTGGCCTTCGCGTCGCTGATCTTCTACGGCGCCTGGAAGCCGGTCTATCTGCTGCTGCTGCTGGCCTCGGTGGGATTCAATTTCTGGCTCGGGCTCAAGATGGAAGACCCGCTGCGCCGCCGCGGCATCGGCACGTTCGGCGTGGCGGTCAATCTCCTGGCGCTGTGTTATTTCAAATACACCAACTTCCTGTTCGACAGTTTGACCGCGCTGACCGGCACGCCGCTGCCCTTCGTCAACGTCGTCCTGCCGCTCGGCATTTCCTTCTTCACCTTCCAGCAGATCGCCTATCTGGTCGACGTCATGCGCGGCGCGAAAGTCGAGCGCGACCTCGTCAGCTATACGCTGTTCGTATCGTTCTTCCCGCATCTGATCGCAGGTCCCCTGGTGCATCACGCCGAGATGATCCCGCAGTTCAAGCGCGGCCGCAGCGGGCGCTCCGCGGTGCTGGCGGCGCGGGGACTGGCGATCTTCGCCGCCGGCCTGTTCAAGAAAGTGGTGATCGCCGACAATCTCGCGCAGTTCGTGACGCCGGTGTTCGCGCATCTCGATGCCGGCGGCGGTGTCAGCACCGCATGGGCGTGGCTGGCGGCGCTGGCCTACAGCCTGCAAATCTATTTCGATTTTTCCGGCTATTCCGACATGGCGATCGGGCTCGCGCTGTTGTTCGGCATCCGGCTGCCGGTGAATTTCCGCTCGCCCTACAAGTCCGCTTCGATCATCGAGTTCTGGCGGCGCTGGCACATCACGCTGTCGCGCTTCCTGCGCGACTACCTCTACATCCCGCTCGGCGGCAACCGGTTCGGCGAGCAGCGCCGCTATGCCAACCTGCTGGCGACGATGCTGCTTGGCGGACTCTGGCACGGCGCCGGCTGGAATTTCGTCATCTGGGGCAGCCTGCATGGGACGTATCTCTGTCTCAATCATCTGTGGCGCGGCTGGCGCGGCGATGCGCCGGCACCCTCGGCGGCGGCAAGGACTGTTTCCTGGGCCGTCACGTTTTTCGCCGTGGTCATCGCCTGGGTGTTCTTCCGCGCCAGGACGGCCGCGGGGGCGTGGCGGATGCTGGGCAGCCTGTTCGGGTTCGAGGCCGGCAGTTCCGCCTATGCGTCGCCTGGAATCCTGCGCGTGATGGATCTGCCCATCCTGGTGGGCGAGCCCTCGCTGTTGCTGATCGGCGGCTGCATCGTTGCGCTGGCGCTGGCGATCGCACTCGGCCTGCCCAGCGTGCCGCAACTGTTTCGATACCGCGAATATCGCCGCGCCCCGGAGCCAGGCGCCTTCCTGCGCTGGCGGCCGACCGGCGGATGGGCGCTATTCACCGCGATGGCATTCGCGGTTTCGCTGTTCGGCATGTGGCAGCGGCTGGAGTTCTTGTATTTTCAGTTTTGAAGCATTCCTCGGCACGCGCCGGGCAGCCCGGGCATGAGGGAAAGCGCGGCGGATATTGCAAAAACCCGTCATGGCCGGGCTTGTCCCGGCCATCCACGTCTTGATCCACGCGCGGCCGTAAAGACCTGGATGCCCGGGACAAGCCCGGGCATGACGAGGGGGAGAGCGGCGGGCGCCGCAGAACGCATGACGGGCGAGGGGTCCGGCATGGTGCGCCGGACCCCTCGTTCATAGGCGTCAGCCGGCCTGTAAGCCGGGTCCTGTAGGGCATCGCCGCTCGCGCGGGCGATACGTGACGGCCATTCCTCTGGGACAACGTTTGCACGTTGCCTCGAGCAACCTACCCGGACGGCGAGCCTGACATCGACCTCACGGCGTTTTCGCTGTTCAACGAACGACCCGTGTTGCCGTCCCTATTCGGTTTTGCTCCCGGTGTGGTTTGCCATGCCGGTTCCGTTGCCGGACCCGCGGTGCGCTCTTACCGCACCTTTTCACCCTTACCCGCCTTCACCCTTTTGGGATCGCCGCAGCAGCGAAGCTGCGTCGGCGGGCGGTTCGTTCTCTGTGGCACTGTCCCTGGGGTCGCCCCCGCCGGACGTTATCCGGCACCGTATGTCGATGGAGCCCGGACTTTCCTCTCCCTTAAGCCTTTCGGCCGCAGCGGGAGCGGCCGTCCGGCCGACTGACCCGCAAGGGATGCAGGCGGAATGCCGTCAGGTCAAGCCCGTGGCGGGTCAGCGCGCCGCCGCCGTCTCGCGCGGCAGGCTTGCGAGCAACGATTCCAGCGTGGTCAGCGTCGAATGGTCGGCGACGCCGTCGACGCAGGCGGGCCGGAAATGACGCTGAAAAGCGGTGACCACTTCGGCGGTCGGCCCGTCATATTTTCCGTGGGTCTCGACGCCGTAGCCGTATCGCTTCAGGGCTTCCTGCATGCCGCGCACGTCGTCGCCGACGGCGCCGAGCTTGAGGCTCTCTCCGCGCCCGATCGGCGCCGGAAAGACCCAGTGACCGACGCCGGAATTTGCCAGCGAATGCCAGGGAAATTTCTCGCCGGGATCTTTCTTGCGCGCAGGCGCCACGTCGGAATGCGCCAGCACGCGGTGCGACGGCAGGTTGCGACGGAGCATGATGCCGCGGCACAGCGCGATCACGGCGGCGACCTGGCGCAGCGGAAATTCCGGATAGCCCCAATCATGGCCGCGGTTGATGATTTCGATGCCGATCGAACAGGAGTTGATGTCCTCCTCGCCGGCCCAGGATGACACGCCGGCATGCCAGGCGCGCCTGGCCTCCGGCACGCATTGTACGATGCGGCCGTCTTCCAGCACCACGTAATGCGCCGATACGTCGGTCCCCGCGGTACACAGCCGCGCCAGCGCGCCCTCCACATCGGGCATGCCGGTATAGTGCAGCACGATCATGTCGGGCGAGCGGTCCTGGGCCCGGTCGCCGTAATTGGCGGACGGGATGACGTCGGAAACGACCGAGGAATCCGGGGTGAATGTCTGCATGTCCGCGTTGCCCTTTGGAAGTGGGAGGGGGCGTCGACGCTTGGAATTGGAACCGACAGACGCGAACGAGCCTTGCAGCATCGGGCAACTCAAACCGGGCAGGAGAACGCGGCAATTCTCTTTTTCGGCGAACCGCAGCCTCGGCTCTACTATCCGGACCCAGCGCCCCCGCGCAATCACGACGCTGGCACCGTCAAGGCTTTTTTAACCAGGTGTGGACATGGCGCATCACTTGCGCAAATAGCGAAATGCGTCGAACCCGGCATGAGGAAGGTGAGCGCGGCGGGGGGTGTCGTAAGACACATGACGAAGGCAAGCGCGGCGGATAATGCAAAAACCCGTCATGGCCGGGCTTGTCCCGGCCATCCACGTCTTGATCCACGGGTGGCCGTAAAGACGTGGATGCCCGGGACAAGCCCGGGCATGACGAGGGGGAGAGCGGCGGGCGCCGCAGAACGCATGACGAAGGGGAGAGCGGCGGTGTCGCAAGACGCGAGGAAGGAAGCGCGGCGGGTGTCGCAAGACGCATGAGGAAGGTGAGCGCGGCGGATAATGCATAAACGCGTCATGGCCGGGCTTGTCCCGGCCATCCACGTCTTGATCCACGCGCGGCCGCAA
>NZ_CAXUNQ010000091.1:0-6630 GCF_964252615.1 uncultured Bradyrhizobium sp. | reverse complement strand
TCGACTTGCATGTGTTAAGCCTGCCGCCAGCGTTCGCTCTGAGCCAGGATCAAACTCTCAAGTTGGACTTGAAACTTCAAACCGGCTGATCACAACGTTTGACGAGGTCCCACCATATTCATCGCCTGCGATTCACATCGCGGACGACGCAATCTCCGAAGAGATCATGGTGTAACCTTTAAAACGTGTACCGCCGAAGTCTTTCGTCCAGCCTCGACTACCCGAAAACCGAAGTTCCCGAATATTCGAGACTCGCAAGGACTCCGCCGTCCACGTTTCTCTTTCTTCATCTTCACTTGTCAAACAGCCCGGGTCCGGAGACCCAACTTCCAATTTGAGGAAGCCTCGCGAGACCCTCATCCGACGACAAATAACAACCGATGACCATCGGCTGTTGATTCACTCATCTTAGTGAGGAGCATCACGGGCACGAAACCATGCCTTGGCCAAGGGCCAAAGCAGCTCCGTGCTCAGTGGTCGGGTTATAAGCCCCTGCTCGGATCGTTGTCAACGGTCATCGTCAACAAAATATCGCATCGTGCCGAGATTCTTGCAGTGCGAATAAGTCCTGATTTTTCAGGGGCTGGCGCCGTACAAGAGCCACAATCCTGCGACGTTCTGACTGCCAGATAAGCAATGAATCGCCGGATGCCAGGGTGGGCTGCCGGCATCGAGTCGCGGGAACAGGCGATCTTCCATGAAGCCTTGCCTTTTCCCGATCGTCGGACCGCTTCGAGAGATCAGCGCGCCATTGACGTTCGAGATTCCGGCCAGCATTTTGGCTCACGATTCCCGGACGGCCCTGGGGCACACCAGGCTCCGGTATCGCCCCTCAAGAGGGCGGACGCGGAGCCCAGGCAGGCGCGGGCCTCGTCGAATGTTGGTGGAATTTGGGGGGACGGCGGCTTGAGCCACAGGACGTCACGGGGTGGAAATTACGGACGCGAGACCGGGATGATCGATCTCGGTCACGAACCGCCACTTTCCGTCGATGGTTCCGAGGCCGCGGTGATCGATCGCCGCCGCGTCTCCGTACAATGGTTCAGCGGCACAATTCTGACAGGCCTGTGCGGCGCGGCTCTTATCGGCGGCGCCGTTTTCGCGTCGCTGGACGGCGAAATGACGTTCGCCAAGGTGCCGGAGCGCGTCGAGGGCGCGCTGCGCGGCGCCTTCGGCGCCAACGACCGCACGGCCAGCCTGCACAAGAGCGACCGCCTGCCGCCGGCAAGCGATTCGGCCGCCTTGCGAAATGTGGTTCGGGTCTCCACGGTCACCCGGGTCGGCAACCGCGACATCATGCGGGTGCGGCCCTTCATTCGCATCTCCGGCAACCTCGCGCTGGCCACCAGCGACCTCAGCGCGAAAATTCCGCCCTATAACGCCCAGCGCATGCTGACCGATGTCGGCGTCGCAGCCCCGGCGGCGCCGGACGATCCGAGTGTCGCCGACGCCGCAGAGCCCGATGCCGAGGTTTCGTTCGTCACCAAGGATCTGGCGACGGTGTTGCCGAAAGCCCGAATAGCCGCCGTGATCGCGCTCGACGAGATTCTGATGCGGGTCCGCGACGCCTCCAACTGGAAGGGCAACAGCGGCGTGCGATACACCCTCGCCAACGCGACCGCCGATGCCGGCGGCGCCCTGTCCGACAGCAAGATGGCCTACGCCGCCGAGGGCGGCGCCTCCGATCCCTACGCCGGATTCGAAACCCGGGTGGTTCCGGAAAACGTCACCTTGCTGGCGAAAACGAAAGATCAGGCTACCGGCGGCAACCCGGGCAACGAACGCATTCACGTCGTCAAGAAAGGCGACAGCATTCCCGCCATTTTACGCGAGCAGGGCGCCACCGCGGAAGAAGCAAAAGCCATCGCCGCCACGCTCGGCCCGCGCGGCCGCGACGGCGGCCTGAAGGAGGGCCAGAAGGTGCGCATCCTGATGGCGCCCGCGGCACCGGGCCAGCGCCTGCAGCCCTACCGCGTGGTGGTGGCCAATGAATCCGCCATCGAGGCGGTGGCCGCGCTGTCCGATCTCGGCAAATACGTCGCGGTCGATGTGCAGAGCATGAACACCGTCACCGAAACCGCCGACAACAGCGACGATGACGACGACGACGGCACCGGCGTGCGGCTCTATCAAAGCATCTACGAAACCGCGCTGCGCAACAAGGTGCCGGCCACCGTGATCGAGGACATGGTCCGCATCTACTCCTACGACGTCGATTTCCAGCGCAAGGTGCAGCCGGGCGATTCGTTCGATGTGTTCTTCGCCGGCGAGGATGAAGGCGCCACCATCACTGAAAAAACCGAGGTGCTGTTCGCCTCCCTCACCGTTGGCGGCGAGACCAAGAAATACTACCGCTTCCAGACCCCGGACGACGCCATCATCGACTACTACGACGAAACCGGCAAAAGCGCGAAGAAGTTCCTGGTGCGCAAGCCGGTCAACAACGCGATCATGCGTTCGGGCTTCGGCAGCCGCCGCCATCCCATCCTCGGCTACGTCAAGATGCACACCGGCGTCGACTGGGCCACGCCCTATGGCACGCCGATTTTCGCCTCCGGTAACGGCGTGGTGGAAAAGGTCGGCCCGGAGGGCGGATACGGCAAATACGTCCGCCTCAAGCATAATAACGGCTATGAGACGGCCTACGGCCACATGTCGGCGTTCGCCAAGGGCATGGAACCGGGCAAGCGCGTGCGGCAGGGCCAAGTGATCGGCTTCGTCGGCTCGACCGGGCAGTCGACCGGGCCGCACGTCCACTATGAAATCCTGGTCAACGGCCGCTTTGTCGACCCCATGCGCATCAAGCTGCCGCGCGGCCGCTCGCTGGAGGGGCCGCTGATGGCCGGCTTCGAGAAGGAACGCGACCGGCTCGACGCCATGATGAGCAATCGCGGCGGCGCCCGGGTTTCCGACGCCGCGGGCGTGTCCGCGCCGACCCCGGTGCGGCAAGTCATCAACCGCTGAGCGGCGCGGTAATTACTGCGGAATGTTGATGCGTCAGTGCCGGGCTTGATCCGGCAATCCATCCCCTTCGAAATCTTCTTGCGAGGATTGACGGATGCGCGGGTCACGTCCGCGCATGACGCCGAATGTGTTTGCCAAATGCCCGCCGTGGGCGAATAATTTTCGAGACAAGCAAGATCCGGAGGCGATGTCATGAACACGCTAGCACGAAGCGCGGCTGTTGCGACGACGGCCATTTTCGGCGCCTTTACCGGCGCATTCGCCGAAACCTACGACGTCACGCAACTGGTTCCCGGCTCGGCGTTTCACGGCGTGCACGGACTGGGGATCGACAAGACCGGACGCATGTTCGCCGGAAGCGTCGCGGGAGCGGCGCTTTACGAAGTCGACCGCAGCAACGGCACGGCGACGATCGCCATACCGTCGCCGGAAGGCATGGCGGACGATATCGCGTTCGCACCCGACGGCACCATGGCGTGGACCGGCTTTCTGACCGGGGACCTTTATGCGCGCAAGGGCGACGGCCCGATCAGAAAGCTCGCGTCCGGCCTGCCCGGCATCAATTCACTGGCCTACCGCAAGGACGGGCGGCTCTACGCCACGCAGGTGTTCCTCGGCGACGCGCTTTATGAGATCGACGTCGATGGGGTAAAACCGCCGCGCCAGATCATGGAGAAGATGGGCGGCCTCAACGGCTTCGAATTCGGCCCGGACGACATGCTGTATGGCCCGCTGTGGTTCAAGGGCCAGATCGCCAAAGTCGATGTCGACAAAGGCGAACTCGCGGTGGTCGCCGACGGATTCAAGGTGCCTGCGGCGGTCAATTTCGATTCCAGGGGCAATCTGTGGGTGGTCGATACCGCGCTCGGGCAGTTGGTGCGGGTCGATCCGAAAACCGGCGCGAAGAAAATGGTCGCGCAATTGAAACCCTCGCTCGACAACCTCGCGATCGACGATCGCGACCGCATCTTCGTCTCCAACATGGCCGACAACGGCATCCAGGAGGTCGATGCCGAAACCGGCGCCGCCAGGCAGGTGATCATCGGCAAGCTGGCCCTGCCCGGCGGCATCGGCGTCGTGTCCGACGACGGCAAGGACACCATCTACGTCGCCGACGTATTCGCCTACCGCACCGTCGATGGCGCAACCGGCGAGATCGGCGAACCGGCCCGCATGCACGCCGACGGTGGCGCGCTGGAATACCCGATGAGCGCCACCGCGAAAGGCGACGACGTCATCCTGTCGAGCTGGTTCACCGGCACCGTACAGCTGATCGACCGCAAGACCGGCACGACCAGGGAGACGATGCACGGCTTCAAAGCCCCGCATGACGCGGTCCGGCTTGGCGGCAGCCTCCTGGTCAATGAACTCGGTACCGGCTCGCTGGTCCGCGTCAGCGGCGAGCACGGCGAGGATCGCACGCCGATCCTCGGCGGGCTCGCGGGACCGGTCGGACTGGTGGCGGCCTCGAAAGATGCGGTCTATCTCACCGAAGCGTTTTCGGGACGGGTATCGAAGGTCACGAGCAGCGGCGAGCAGACCGTGATCGCCAGCGATCTCAAAATGCCGGAAGGCGTCGCGCTGGCGCCTGACGGCAAGCTGATCGTCGCCGAGGTCGGCGCCAGACGCATTGTCGAAATCGATCCCGCGACCGGCGCCGTCGCCGAGATCGCCGGCAGCCTGCCGATCGGCCTCGCCGGCACGCCGGGCGGACTGCCGACCAACATCCCGACCGGCGTCGGCGTCGGGGCGTCGGGAACGATCTATTTTTCGTCCGACATCGAGAACGCGATCTACAAGATCACGAAGAAGTAAACTCGCCTTCTCCGCCTGCGCGGACGACCGGCGGAAGTCGGTACGGCGGATTAGCGCAGCGTAATCCGCCGCCGGCTGCGGTGAGGAACGGCGGATTACGCTGCGCTAATCGCCCTACGGACCGCCGAAGAAGTACGGTCAAGCGCCCGGGACGACCTCAGTGCAGCTTCCGTTTCGGCACCGGCACCTCGAACTGCGCGATCTCGGCCGTGTTTGGCGCCTTGCCGTTGAAGGTCAGCACGTTGCCCTGCTCCGAGATCGAAATATGATCGCCGTCCTTGACCTCGCCGGCGAGGATCATTTCCGCCAGCGGGTCCTGCACATGGCGCTGGATCACCCGCTTCAGCGGCCGCGCGCCGTACGCCGGATCCCAGCCTTTCCCGGCCAGCCAGTCGCGCGCCGCGGCATCGAGCGCGAGCGCGATCTTGCGATCCTCCAGCAGCCGCTGCAGCCGGCCGAACTGGATTTCGACGATGCGGCCCATCTCGCTCTTCTGCAGGCGGTGGAACAGGATGATCTCGTCGACCCGGTTGAGGAATTCCGGGCGGAAGTGCGCCCGCACCGTGCCCATTACCTGCTCGCGCACCGCGCCGGTGTCCTCGCCTTCCGGCTGGTTGACCAGGAATTCGGACCCGAGATTCGACGTCATGATGATCAGCGTGTTGCGGAAGTCGACGGTGCGGCCCTGGCCGTCGGTCAGCCGGCCGTCGTCGAGCACCTGCAGCAGCACGTTGAACACGTCCGGATGCGCCTTCTCGATCTCGTCGAACAGCACCACCTGGTAAGGCCGCCGCCGTACCGCTTCGGTGAGCGCGCCGCCCTCGTCGTAGCCCACATAGCCCGGAGGCGCGCCGATCAGCCGCGATACCGAGTGCTTCTCCATGTATTCCGACATGTCGAGGCGCACCATCGCGGTTTCGTCGTCGAACAGATATTCCGCCAGCGCCTTGGTGAGTTCGGTCTTGCCGACGCCGGTGGGACCCAAGAACATGAACGAACCCATCGGGCGGTTGGGATCCTGCAGGCCGGCGCGGGCGCGGCGTACCGCGGTCGCCACGGCATGCACGGCTTCGGCCTGGCCGATGACGCGCCTGCCGAGACAGTCTTCCATCCTCAGCAGCTTGTCTTTCTCGCCTTCCAGCATCTTGTCGACCGGCACGCCGGTCCAGCGCGACACCACCTGCGCGATGTGATTGGAAGTGACCGCCTCCTCCATCATCTCGCCGGCGTTCTCCTGGGCCTCGATCTCGGCGAGCTTCTTCTCCAGTTCGGGGATCCGGCCATAGGCCAGTTCGCCGGCGCGCTGGTATTCGCCGCGGCGCTGCGCATCGGCGAGTTCGATGCGCAGCGCATCGAGTTCGCTTTTCAGTTTCTGCGCGTTCGACAGCTTGCTCTTTTCGGCGCTCCAGCGCGCCGTCAGAGCTGCCGATTTCTCTTCGAGGTCGGCCAGTTCCTTCTCCAGCGTCTGCAGCCGGCTCCTGGAGCCGGCGTCGCTCTCTTTCTTCAGCGCTTCCTGCTCGATCTTGAGGCGGATGATTTCCCGATCCATCGAATCGAGCTCTTCCGGCTTGGAATCGACCTGCATCTTCAGCCGCGCCGACGCTTCGTCCATCAGGTCGATGGCCTTGTCGGGCAGAAAACGGTCGGTGATGTAGCGATTGGACAGCGTGGTCGCCGCCACCAGCGCCGAATCGGTGATGCGCACGCCATGGTGCTGCTCGTATTTGTCCTTCAGCCCGCGCAGGATCGAGATGGTATCCTCGACCGTGGGTTCGGAGACGAAGATCGGCTGGAACCGCCGCGCCAGCGCCGCGTCCTTTTCGACATGCTTGCGGTATTCGTCGAGCGTGG
>NZ_CAXUNQ010000090.1:0-7242 GCF_964252615.1 uncultured Bradyrhizobium sp. | reverse complement strand
GCTCCGCAAGGGCTGCGCGCTGCGCTGCGTCCGGGGAACGCGCCCCGTGGAGCGCAATATTGCAACACGCCGCAACACACGCCGCGTCAACCGCGGGCTTGACCGCGTATCCGTCGCTCTTGGCAAGACTTTTGCCCAGCAGGATGGATTGCCGGGGCAAACCCTACTGGATGCACACATCTCGCCTTCATTGCCGGGCTTGAACCGGCAATCCATCCCCTTCGAAACGATCTTCCGAAGATGGATGGATACGCGGGTCAAGGCCGCGTATGACGACCTTGTGAGATGCGGGACGATGGGCTTCAAGCTTAATTCCAACGCCTGCCCGCCGCCGGCATCAGCCGGATCCAAGCCGGAGCCTTCATGTCGTCGCTGCCGTCCGTTGCGGATCAGACCGCCGTTTTTCGAAACAGGCTGGTCCTGACCGTCTACACCGCCGCTATCTTCACCAGCGCGCTGCTGCTGTTTTCGGTGCAGCCGCTGTTTACGAAAATGGTGCTGCCCCGGCTCGGCGGCTCGCCGGCGGTATGGTCGGTGGCGATGGTCTTCTTCCAGTCGCTGCTGCTGGGCGGTTATGTCTACGCCCATGTCCTGATGCAGATCCGCGACCGCAGGGTTGCGGTGGCGGTGCATCTGGTCCTGCTGGTCGTCGCGCTGCTGACGCTGCCGCTGGGAATCGCGAACGGCTGGGGCGAGCCGCCGACCAGCGGCTACCCGCTCTGGCTGCTGGGGCTGTTTGCGGTGTCGATCGGCCTGCCGTTCTTCGCGCTGGCCGCCAACAATCCGCTGCTGCAGGCGTGGTTCGTCCGCACCGGTCATCCCAACGGGCCCGACCCGTATTTCCTGTACGCGTCCTCCAATATCGGCAGCTTCCTGGCGCTGCTGTCCTATCCGGTGCTGCTGGAGCCGATGTTCACGCTGCGCACGCAGAACCTGATCTGGACCGGCATCTACGGCTTTCTGATTCTGTTGATCGCCGGCTGCGGCGTGTTGCTGCTGCGGTCCCCGGCGAATGCGGTCGTCGAACCGGACGCGGCTGAAGCCGGTCTGGACACGCCCGGCCTGGCGTTGCGGCTGCGCTGGATATTCCTCGCCGCGGTGCCCTCGGGGCTCCTGATCGCGGTCACCGCGCACATCTCCACCGACGTTGCCGCGGCACCCCTGCTGTGGGTGCTGCCGTTGTCGCTGTATCTTTTGACCTGGGTGCTGGTGTTCCAGTCGCGGCCGCTGCTGCCGCACAGATGGATGCTGATGCTGCAGCCGCTGGCGATTGCCGGCGTGATCGTGCTGCTGGCGGTGGGCGGCGAACAGAACCTGCTGCTGACGCTGGGCGGCCATCAGCTTTGCTTTTTCGTGATCGCGATGGCGTGCCATGGCGAACTGGCGCGCACCCGTCCGGCTTCGAAATATCTCACCGGATTCTACGTGGCGCTGTCGTTCGGCGGCATGGTCGGCGGCCTGTTCGCCGGGCTGATCGCGCCCTTCGCGTTCTCATGGATCGCGGAATATCCTGTTCTGGTGGCGCTGGCCGTTTTGTGCCGGCCCGCGGTCGACGAGCGGCTTCGGCATTGGAGCCGCCGCTGGTACTGGTTTTTGCTCGCCGCAGCCGCGGCGGCGCTGATCGCGCCGTCCTTTGGCGGCGGCAAGGTTTTTAGCTGGCTGGAGGATCATCGGGTCACCGTAATCAGTACGGTCGCGATGGCCGGCATGATCGCCGCCATCCTGCTGAAGGCGGACCGCGCCAAGCTCGCCTGCACCGCGATTCTGGCGCTGCTGCTGATCCGGATCTATCCGGCCGACGACGGGCGCGTGGAGACCGTGCGCAGCTTCTTCGGTGTCCACAAGATGGTGGTGACGGCGAACGGGCAGTATCATGTGCTGATGCACGGCACCACCATCCACGGCGCCGAGAAATTTCGCAACGATGACACCTCGCCCGTCACCGGACGGCCCGAGGCGATCACCTACTATCACAAGGACGGCGGTATCGGGCAGGCGATCTCGGCCATTCGCGCGCGCAAGGGCGGGCCGATCCGCGTCGCGGTGATCGGCCTCGGCGCCGGTACGCTGACCTGCGCCTCGGAGCCCGGCGAAAACTGGAAATTCTTCGAGATCGATCAGTCGATGGTCGATACCGCACGCGATCCGAAATATTTCACCTTCATCCAGAACTGCGAACCGGACCTGAAGCCGGTGATCGGCGACGCGCGGCTGACCTTCGCCAGGGAACCGGACGGCGCCTACGACCTGATCATCGTCGACGCCTATTCGTCGGATGCCATTCCGATCCATCTGGCGACCGAGGAGGCGATGGAGATCTACAAGCAAAAGCTGGCGCCGCAGGGGGCGGTGCTGATGCACGTCTCGAACCGGCATCTGGAGCTGTCCAGCGTCGTGGTCGGCATTGCGGAGGCCAACGATCTGAAGAGCTGGGTTTACAGCGAGGATTCCGGGCGCGACCGCGAATACATCTTCTCCACTACGGTGGTGGTTTCCGCGCGCGAGGACGCCGATGTCGGCGCGCTCGCGTTATCGGACAAATGGACGCTGACCGAGGCCGAGGACAATCAGCGGGTCTGGACCGACGACTATTCCAACGTGCTCGGCGCTGTATGGCGCCGGCTGCGTGATGGAGAGCAATGAACCGCGCATCCGGGACAAGCCTGCTGGATGCACACATCCCGGTCATTGCCGGGCTTGACCCGGCAATCCATCCCCTTCGAAACGACTCTTCCGAAGATGGATGGATACGCGGGTCAAGCCCGCGTATGACGAGATGCGTGAATCCAGCAGGGACACGCCCGGGCATGACGAGCAAGGGTGATGGCCGTCAGTACTGCTGATAATACGGGCGCGGATAGCCTTGCTGCGGGGCGTAATAGACTTGCGGGGCGGCGTAACCCTGCGGGGCATAATACTGCTGCTGGCCCTGGGCATCGTACATACGCCGATAGCCGCGCGGCGCCGGATAGCGCGCCTCGGCCGATGAACCGTCGGCAGGATAGATATAGCCGCCGTCCGCCTGCTGCTGCGGCATGACCTGACGCTGCTGCGGCGTGATCACCACCGGGTCGCCGGCGGCATCGTATTGCGGCGTACCATATTGCCGTGCCGGATCGCGGCGCGCGACGGCGGTGCCGGTCCGCGGCTTGGGGTTGCGCGCCATGGCCACCTGCGACGAGCCGGTCAGGGTAATGGTGGTGTTGAGCACGCCGTCAGCCTGCACCAGCTTGTACAAGGTCGAAGCATTGGCGCGCGACAGCCGCACGCAGCCATGCGAAGCGGGGCTGCCAAGACGGCTTTCCGAATCGGTGCCGTGAATGGCATGGCCGATCTTGGTAAAGAAGATCGAATGCGGCATCGGCGCGTCGTCGAATTCCTTGGAATAGTGATCCTCCTCCATGCGAAACGCGCGAAAACTGCCATTCGGCGTCTCATAGGAAGGCAGGCCGCTCGAAACCGGCCAATGGTAGCGCTCGACGCCGTCCACGGCGACGGTCATCTGCTGGGCGTCCTTGTCCACGGTGATGGACACTTTGGCTTGTGTGGAGGTGCAAGTGGCGAACGCAATGCCCGCGAGGGCAACAAGAAGGGAGCGCATTTACTTTTTGGCCTCCAGGCCCGACAACAACGCCACCGATCCGTCCCCCGCAGCGATAATGCACAAAAGACGGCTTTGTTTCCAGTAGCTTCGTGAAGCCAGCGTTAACGCACCAGACGGCGCAAACAAGGCGGCGGCGCGGCCAAATCCGGCGTACGGGCAACCTTTTGGCAGCGGCGGCGTTATCGGCCACCGTTTCGCGCAAAGGAATTCCAATGAAGACCAGGACATCGACGCTGCAAACCGGCACTTCCATCAAGATTTATCTGGCGGTGGCGGCGATGGCGCTCGCATTGATCGCCATTCCCCATGCCGGCCACGCGCAGGGCGTTTTCCGCGGCGCGGAACAGGGCGGCAGGGAGGGTGTACGAGAGGGCGGTCGCGCGGCGGGTCCGGTCGGTGCCGTTGTCGGCGGCGCAATCGGGACCGGCGTGGGTGCGGCTGTCGGCGGCGTCCGCGGCGTGCTGGGCGTCGACAGGGGACGCCGCTGCCGCGGCTATTACGACCGCTACGACCGCTTCCGCTGCTATCGGTAATCGCCTCGGCCGCCATTACGGTGCCGACGTTGCCCTGCGCACTGCTTCTCCTTTCTTTCGTCATGCCCGGGCTTGTCCCGGGCATCTACGTCTTTGCCACGTCTTTGCGGCGGCGCGTGGATAAGACGTGATGGCCGGGAAGGCCCTCGGAAGCACACATCTCATCCTCATGGCCTGGCTCGACCCGGCAATCCATCCCTTCCAAACGACTGTTCCGAAGATGGATGGATACGCGGGTCAAGCCCGCGTGTAAGGAGATGGAATCCGGAGCGCTCTCGTTCCCAGGCGCCGTGCGGCTTGCGAAGGACGCTTCGCGTCAGTTCTTGAGCCGGTAGCCGGTCTTGAAGATCCACCATACCGCGATCATGCAGATCGCCAGGAATGCCAGCGTCACGCCGACGCTGAGGCCGATGCTGACATCGGCGATTTCGTAAAAACTCCAGCGGAAGCCGCTGATCAGATATACCACCGGATTGAGCAGCGTGATGGTGCGCCAGCCCGACGGCAGCATGTTGACCGAGTAAAAGCTGCCGCCGAGAAATGTCAGCGGCGTCACCACCAGCATCGGGATCATCTGCAGCTTTTCGAACCCGTCGGCCCAGATGCCGATGATGAAGCCGAACAGGCTGAAGGTCACCGCGGTCAGCACCAGAAACGCCAGCATCCACCACGGATGATGAATGTGCAGCGGCACGAACAGGCCGGCGGTGGCCAGAATGATCAGGCCGAGAATGATCGACTTGGTCGCGGCGGCGCCGACATAGCCGAGCACGATCTCGAAATACGACACCGGCGCCGACAGGATCTCGTAAATGGTGCCGACGAATTTCGGAAAGTAGATGCCGAACGAGGCGTTGGCGATGCTCTGGGTCAGCACCGACAGCATCACCAGCCCCGGCACGATGAAGGTGCCGTAGCTGACGCCCTCGATCTGGGTGATGCGCGACCCGATCGCCGCGCCGAACACCACGAAATACAGCGAGGTCGACACCACCGGAGATACGATGCTCTGCAGCAGCGTGCGCCAGGTGCGCGCCATTTCGAACAGGTAGATGGCGCGGACGGCCGGAAAATTCATGGCGCCCTCACCAGGCTGACGAAGATGTCCTCCAGCGAACTCTGGCTGGTGTCGAGGTCCGAGATGCGGATGCCGGCATTGCGAAGGTCGTTGAGCAGGCTGGTGATGCCGGTACGTTCGCCCTTGGTGTCGTAGTCGTAGGTCACGGCCCGGCCGTCGTCCGACAGTTCGAGACTGTAGGGCGCGAGCGCGGTGGGGATGGCGTCGATCCTGTTCTGCAGGTGCAGCGTGAGCCGTTTCTTGCCGAGCTTCTGCATCAGGCCGGCCTTGTCCCCGACCAGGATGATCTCGCCCTTGGCGATGACGCCGACGCGGTCGGCCATCTCCTCGGCCTCCTCGATGTAATGCGTGGTGAGGATGATGGTGACGCCGGCGGATTGCAGCGTCCGCACCACCTCCCACATGCCCTTGCGCAATTCAACATCGACGCCGGCGGTGGGCTCGTCGAGAAACAGGATCTGCGGCTCGTGCGACAGCGCTTTCGCAATCATGACCCGGCGCTTCATGCCGCCGGACAGCGTGACGATCTTGGCGTCCTTCTTGTCCCACAGCGACAGGTCCTTCAGCACCTTCTCGATATGCGCCGGATTCTTCGGCTTGCCGAACAGCCCGCGGCTGAAGCTCACCGTCGCCCACACCGATTCGAACGCGTCGGTATGCAGTTCCTGCGGCACCAGTCCGATCAGCGACCGCGCGGCGCGGTAATCCTTGTTGATGTCGCAGCCATCGACGGTGACGCTGCCCTCGCTTAGATTCGCGATGCCGCAGATGATCGAGATCAGCGTGGTCTTGCCGGCGCCGTTCGGCCCCAGCAGCGCGAAGATCTCGCCGCGGTTGATGTCGAGATCGACATTGTTCAGCGCCTTGAATCCGGACCCATAGGTCTTGGACAGGTTCTTGACGGAAATGATGGGGGGCATGGGCGGATTGAAATCGATGACCTAAAGGCAGGAAGAGTGGTATCAACAGATAGGTACGCCAGACCATCGCGCAATCGGTTACTCATCAATACTTGCTTACTCGGCAGCGTGAGCGCGAGCGGGCCATTCAATCAACGCAAACATATAGTTCTTGAGCGCAGCCGCCTACACCCGCTCTACAAAGCTATCGACCACCTTCTTCTCGCCCGCCTTTTCGAACGCGATGGTCAGCTTGTTGCCGTCGATCTTCACCACTTCGCCGTAGCCGAACTTCTGGTGAAACACCCGGTCGAGCAGCGAGAATTCCGAAACGGTGCCGGTCGATTTCGCCACCAGTTCGCCTTCGATGGTCATCGGCGCGCGCCTGTTGCCCGCCCAGTTGCCGGCCCCGTCGCTGCGCGACGAGGAGAACGGCGACTGGCTTTCGTTGAAGCCGCCGCCGGCCTGGCCGCCGTTGCGTCCGCTCTGGCCGCGGGCGCGGTTGGCCTGGGCGCGCTGCCAGCCCGGCGTCGTGTAGCTGGAGCCGAACGATTCCACATTGTCAAAGCGCGAAGGGCCGTAGCCGCTGGCGCCGCCCCAGCCGGAGCCGCCTTTGGACTCGGTGATCTCGACATTGGGCGCCGGCAGTTCGTCCAGGAAGCGCGAGGGAATCGTGGTCGACCAGGTGCCGCGAATCCGCCGGTTGGTGGCGAAGTAAAGTTTGGCGCGGCGGCGCGCCCGGGTCAGGCCGACATGGGCGAGGCGGCGTTCTTCCTCAAGTCCGGCGCGGCCCTGTTCGTCCAGCGCGCGCTGATGCGGGAACAGGCCTTCTTCCCAGCCCGGAAGGAACACGTTGTCGAATTCCAGTCCCTTCGCCGAATGCAGCGTCATCAGCGACACCGCGTCGGCGTCCGCGCCGCTGTCGCGGTCCATCACCAGCGAGATATGCTCGAGGAACCCCTGCAGATTCTCGAATTCCTCCATCGAGCGCACAAGTTCCTTGAGGTTTTCCAGCCGGCCCGCGGCGTCGGCGGAGCGGTCCTTCTGCCACATCTCGGTGTAGCCGCTCTCGTCGAGCACGATCTCGGCCAATTCGGTGTGCGGCACCACCTCGCTCTGCACCCGCCA
>NZ_CAXUNQ010000089.1:0-7449 GCF_964252615.1 uncultured Bradyrhizobium sp. | reverse complement strand
GTCAAGCCCGGCAATGACGGCGAGATGTGTGCGTATGGTAGGTCAAGCCCGGCAAGGACGATGAGATGTGTGCATCCAGTAGGGACGAGCCCGGCCGTCCACGTCCTTCTTGCCGCTGTTTGGATGCCCGGCACAAGGACGGGCATGACGGGGTATCGGGTTGGTGTGCTGCGCTGCGAATATGCATCGCTCCTCATCCGTTCGTCCTCTTTCATTTCGCGGGTGCGTGCTTTACTTGGGGAAGGCCGCGGCACAGGCGGCAGAGCGGGGAGGCGATCCATGGCCATGACGATGAACGGCGAAGTCCAGCTTGCAGCGCCGCGCGCGATGGTATGGGAAAAGCTCAACGATCCCGAGGTGCTTAAGGTTTGCATCCCCGGCTGCGAGGAGCTGGAAAAAACCGAAGACAACGGATTTCGCGCGGTCGCGAAAATGAAGGTCGGTCCGGTATCGGCGCGCTTCAAGGGCCGGGTGACCCTGAGCGATCTGGATCCGCCCAACGGCTATAAAATCTCGGGCGAGGGCGAGGGCGGCGTTGCCGGTTTTGCCAAGGGCGGGGCCACGGTGGCGCTGACCGAAAAGGACGGCGGCACCCTGCTGAAATATGATGTCGAGGCGCAGATCGGCGGCAAGCTGGCCCAGCTCGGGCAGCGGCTGATCAACGGTTCGGCCAAGAAACTCGCGGATGAATTTTTCGCCAATTTCGCCAGGGCCGTACAGGGTTGATGCCATAATCAACGAGTCGTCGCCGCGAAGGCGGGGACCCATACGCCGTGTCGCCGCGTTGTGGCAAAGCTGCTTTCGCCAGCAAGGCCGGGGGTTATAGTCCCCGCCTTCGCGGGGATGACTCGTGGAAAGGCGAGGTTGCTCATTGCCGTGATGGCCCATATTATGGCCTTGGAATGATTTGAAATGACTGCGCTGCCGCAGTGCGGGCGCAGATGAAGAGAGTGCTGATGGCCAAAATTTCCCTGATCGTCAACGGCAATCCCGTCAACGCCAATGTCGACCCGCGCACGCTGCTGGTGCAGTTCCTGCGCGAGAATCTGCGGCTGACCGGCACCCATGTCGGCTGCGACACCTCGCAATGCGGCGCCTGCGTCGTGCATCTCGATGGCAAGGCGGTGAAAGCCTGCACCATGCTGGCGGTGATGGCGGACGGGCACGAGGTCAAGACCATCGAGGGCCTTGCCGCTGACGGTGCTCCGCTGCATCCCATGCAGGAGGCGTTCCGGGAGCATCACGGCCTGCAATGCGGCTTCTGCACCCCCGGCATGATCATGACCGCGGTCGACCTGGTGCGTCGGCGGGGCCACGACCTCAGCGATCACACCATCCGCGAGGAGCTCGAGGGCAATCTCTGCCGCTGCACGGGCTATCAGAACATCGTGGTGTCGATCGCGGCCGGCGCCAAGGCGATGGCGCAATCCGAGCTCGCGTAACCACTCCATCGCGCGGCGACCTTGCCGAAGGACCCCTTATGTACGAATTCAAATATCATCGCCCGGCGACGGTGCGTCAGGCCGCCAATCTGCTGGTCAAGAATGAAGACGCCAAGCTGATCGCCGGCGGCCACACGCTGCTGCCGGTCATGAAACAGCGGCTCGCGAACCCGCCGCATCTGATCGATCTTTCGCATATTCAGGGTCTCGACGGCATCGAGATGAAGGGACGTTCCCTGGTGATCGGCGCCACCGCACGGCATGCCGAGGTCGCCGCTTCACCCATCGTCGGCGAGACGATTCCGGCATTGGCCGAACTCGCCGGTCTGATCGGCGATCCGGCGGTGCGCCACAAGGGTACCATCGGCGGCTCTCTCGCCAACAACGATCCCACTGCCGATTATCCGGCGGCATGCCTTGCGCTCGGCGCCACCATCGTCACCAACAAGCGCCGCCTGAAACCGGAAGAGTTCTTTCAAGGTTTGTTCACCACCTCCCTGGAGAGCGATGAAATCATCACCAGGGTGATGTTTCCGGTGCCGAAGAAGGCCGCCTACATCAAGTTTCGCAACCAGGCCTCGCGCTACGCGCTGGTCGGCGTGTTCGTGGCCAGGCGGGCGTCCGATGTTCGCGTTGCCGTCACCGGCGCGGGATCGGACGGCGTGTTCCGCGTCACCGCGTTCGAGGAAGCGCTGAAGACGCGTTTCAACTCAAAAGTCCTCGACGGCCTGTCAGTGCCGGCGGATGGATTGAACAGCGACCTGCACGGCAGCGCGGAATATCGCGCGCATCTGATCTCGGTACTGACGCGCCGCGCCGTCGACGCCGCGAACGGCAAGGCGTGATTTTGCGAATTCCTGACGTATCAAGATCGAGTCTCTCATGAGTGCATCGGCGCTGCCTGATTCGGTCGATGCGACGCTCGACATGCTCACCAGGCGCGGCTATCTCGCCGAGCGGTCGCTGGCGACGGTGGTGTATCTGTCCCTGCGCATGGGACGGCCGCTGTTTCTGGAAGGCGAAGCCGGCGTCGGCAAGACCGAGATCGCCAAGGTGCTGTCGGCTGCATTGGGCCGCAAGCTGATCCGGCTGCAGTGCTATGAGGGGCTCGACGTCGCCTCCGCGGTTTACGAATGGAACAGCGCGTCGCAGATGATCGCGATCCGCCTTGCCGAAGCCGCTGGGGATACCGACCGCGACCAGCTCTCCAGCGACATTTTCGCCGAGCGCTATTTGATCAAGCGGCCGCTGCTGCAGGCGTTGGAGCCGGACGTCGCCGGTGCTCCGGTGCTGCTGATCGACGAGCTCGACCGCGCGGACGAAGCCTTCGAGGCCTACCTGTTGGAAATCCTCAGCGATTTTCAGGTAACGATCCCCGAACTCGGCACCGTCAAGGCGCCACAGCCTCCGATCGTCATCGTCACCTCGAACCGCACCCGGGAAATTCACGACGCGCTGAAGCGGCGCTGCCTGTATCACTGGGTGGATTATCCCTCCGCCGAGCGCGAACTGGCGATCGTCAAATCGCGCGTGCCCGGCATCTCGGCAAAACTGTCGCAGCAGGTGGTCGGCTTTGTGCAGGCGTTGCGCGGGCAGGATTTCTACAAATCCCCCGGCGTTGCCGAAACCATTGACTGGGCGACCGCACTGACCGAACTCGACGCCCGCTCCCTTAACCCGCAGGTGGTCGGCGACACGCTGGGGGCGCTGCTGAAATATCAAGACGACATTGCGCGGATGCAGGGCGACAATCTGCAGAAGGTGCTGAAGGAAGCGGCCAGCGAGAGCTAGCCCGCAGGGCGGATCAGCGTTGCGTAATCCGCCATCCGTTGCAGCCGTCGGCGGGTTACGGAATGACGATGGTAAGGGTTACGCAAGGACAATGCCTATCGATCACCTCAACCCGCCCACCGGCCTGATCGCGGACAATGTCGTCGGTTTTGCCCGCGCGTTGCGCGCCGCCGGCATTCCGGTCGGCCCCGGCGCGGTGATCGATGCGTTCAACGCGCTGCGCGTGATCGATATCGGCAACCGCGCCGACGTCTTCACCACGCTGCAATCGGTCTTCGTCACACGCCACGAACATGCGCTGGTGTTTGCGCAGGCGTTCGACCTGTTTTTCCGCGCGGCCGAGGAATGGAAACATCTGCTGGATTCGATTCCGCTTCCCGATCACGCCAAGAAGAAGCCCCGGCCCGCCTCGCGCCGTGTCCAGGAGGCGATGTCGCAGCCGTCGATGAGCGAAGCGCCGCAAGCCCACGAGCAGGAACTGCGGCTGTCAGTATCCGACAAGGAAGTATTGCAGAAAAAAGACTTTGCGCAGATGAGTGCGGCCGAGATCGCGCAGGTCACCCGCGCCATCGCGCAGATGAAGCTGCCGCAGGCCGAATTGCGCACCCGGCGCTACCAGCCAGACGCGCGCGGGCTGCGGCTGGATTTGCGGAGGACGTTGCGCGGGTCCTTGCGCACCGGCGGTGACATTGTCGACATCCGCCGCCTCGGCCTGATCGACAAGCCGGCGCCGATCGTGGCATTGCTCGATATCTCCGGCTCGATGAGCGAATATACCCGGTTGTTCCTGCATTTTCTGCACGCCATTACCGATGCGCGCAAGCGCGTCTCGGTGTTCCTGTTCGGCACAAGGCTGACCAATGTGACCCGGGCGTTGCGGGCGCGCGATCCGGACGAGGCGCTGGCAAGCTGTTCGTCCGCGGTGCAGGACTGGGCCGGCGGCACCCGCATCGCCACCTCCCTGCACAGCTTCAACAAACTATGGGGCCGCCGCGTGCTGGGGCAGGGCGCCATCGTGCTGCTGATCTCGGACGGGCTGGAACGCGAGGCGGATGCCCGGCTGGCATTCGAGATGGACCGGCTGCACCGCTCCTGCCGCCGGCTGATCTGGCTCAATCCGCTGCTGCGGTTCGGCGGCTTCGAAGCCAAGGCCCAGGGCATCAAAATGATGCTGCCGCATGTTGACGAATTCCGCCCGGTACATAATTTGAGTTCGATCGAGGGACTGATCGCAGCGCTGTCCTCAACATCGACATTGCATCACCGCAGCCTGGTTCGCCCCGCAGCTTGAAAAGAGGCTCCCCATGCTCAATCGCGACGAAGACATTCTAAAAGCGGCTGAGGACTGGCATAAGGCCGGCCACGGTGTGGCGCTGGCGACCGTGGTGGAGACCTGGGGTTCGGCGCCGCGCCCCGCGGGCTCCAGCCTGGTGATCAACAACGACGGCACATTCCTGGGGTCGGTATCCGGCGGCTGCGTCGAAGGTGCCGTGGTCACCGAAGCGCTCGACGTCATCGAAAGCGGCCAGCCTAAAATGCTGGAATTTGGCGTCGCCGACGAAACCGCGTGGAATGTGGGCCTGTCCTGCGGCGGCACGATCCGGGTGTTCGTCGAGAAAGTCGGGCAATCGTGAAGCTTGAAACGCTTTCACAGATCAATGCCGAGCGCGCCGCCCGGCGCCCGGTGATCGTGATCACCGACGTGGTCGATGGCTCGCAACGCATGGTGAAGGCCAGGGATATCGCCGCCGATCCGCTCCAGGCCGAACTTGCAAAGCAGTTGCGCACTGGCAAGAGCGGCATGATCGAGGCCGGCGGCAACAAGCTGTTTCTCAACGTCTACGCGCCGACCGCGCGGCTGGTCATCATTGGCGCGGTGCATATCAGCCAGGCGCTGGCGCCGCTGGCGCGCTCGCTGGACTACGATGTCTATGTGGTCGATCCGCGCACCGCTTTCGCTTCGCCGGAACGTTTCGCCGACGTGCCGCTGTTCGCCGACTGGCCCGACGTCGCGCTGCCGCCGCTCAACGTCGACCGCTACACGGCTTTCGCGGCCTTGACCCACGATCCGAAAATCGACGATCCGGCGCTGCTGCATGCGTTCGAGCGGGACTGTTTTTACATCGGCGCGCTCGGTTCGCGAAAGACCCATGCCAAGCGTGGCGAGCGGCTGAAGGCGCAGGGCGCTACCGATGCCGACATCGCCCGCATCCACGCCCCGATCGGATTGAACATCGGCGCGGTGTCGCCATCGGAAATCGCGGTCGCAATCATGGCGGAGATTACCGCGACGCTGCGACTGCCCATTGAGCGCGCGGCATGAAATTTGGTCCTGCGAGTCCGGCGGACGCCATCGGCGGCGTCACCGTCCACACGCTGCGGCAGGGATCGCTGGTGCTGAAAAAAGGCACCACCATCGGGCCTGCGGAGGTCGAAGCACTGACCCGCGCCGGCGTCAAGGACGTCGTCGTCGTCCGGCTGGAAGATGGCGACGTGTCGGAAGACGTCGCCGCAGCCGGCATCGCTCAGGCCGTTGCCGGGGAAGGCGTCAATGTCGAGCGTGCCTTTACCGGGCGCGCCAATCTGTTTGCGGCCAAAGCGGGCGTGCTGGTCGTGGACCGTGCCGCGGTCGACCGCGTCAACGGCGTCGATGAAGCCATTACGTTTGCCACGCTGACCGCCTTCAAGCCGGTAGTCGAAGGCGAGATGATCGCCACCGTAAAACTGATCCCGTTCGGGGTTGAAGCGACGCTGCGCGACGCGGCGGTGGCGGCGGTCAACGGCGGTGCGATGCGGATCGCACCCTATACCGTCAAGCGCGTCGGCATCGTCTCGACGCTTCTTCCCGGGCTGGCGCCGAAGGTGATCGAGAAAACCTTGCGCGTTACGGCGGAGCGGCTGGCGCCGGCCGGCGCGGCGATCATCGCCGAGCGCCGCGTGCCGCATGACGAGGGTGCGCTGGCCGCCGCGATGGAGGAGTTGCTTGAACTTGGGGCCGAGCTTGTGATCGTGTTCGGCGCTTCCGCCATTGCCGACCGGCGCGACGTGATTCCGGCGGCGATCGAGCACGTCGGCGGCGCCATCGAGCATTTCGGCATGCCGGTCGACCCCGGCAATCTCCTGCTGATCGGCAATGCCCGCGGTGTGCCCGTGCTCGGCGCGCCGGGGTGCGCGCGCTCACCGGTGGAAAATGGTTTTGACTGGGTACTGATGCGCCTGCTCGCCGGCTTGAAGGTGACGCGCGCGGATCTGACCGGGATGGGCGTCGGCGGCCTGCTGATGGAAATCGTGACCCGGCCGCAGCCCCGCGTTCCGGTCGGCGCCGATGGCAACCGCAAGGTCGCCGCGGTGATCCTGGCGGCGGGCCGCTCGACCCGGATGGGCGGCCCGAACAAGCTGCTGGCCGAACTCGGCGGCAAGACGCTGGTCCGGATCGTCGCCGAGCAGGCCCTGGCCTCGAAGGCGGCCGAGGTCATCGTGGTGACCGGGCATCAGGCCGCCGAGGTCGAAAAGTCGCTCGGCGGACTCAAGGTGAGGTTGGTGCGCAATCCGGAATTCGCCGCAGGACTGGCCGGTTCGGTCAAGGCGGGAATATCGGCGGTCCCTGAGGATGTCGATGCCGCAGTGGTCTGCCTTGGCGACATGCCGCTGATCGATGCGCAATTGATCGACCGGCTGATCGACGCCTTTGCGCCGGACCGGGGTGGTCTGATCGTGGTGCCGGTGAGCGACGGCCGGCGTGGCAACCCGGTGCTGTGGTCGCGGCGTTTCTTCAGCGAGTTGATGACGCTGGATGGCGATATCGGCGCACGGCACCTGATCGCCAGGCATGGCGAGGCAGTGGCGGAGGTCCCGGTCGAGGGCCGCGGCGCGTTTCTCGATATCGATACGCCTCAAGCGCTTGAGGCGGCGCGGCTGGCGCCGCCCCAGGGCGTCGACGGATGATGCCGGTGTCCCGAACGCGGTGCGGCGTTCTTATGCCGCTCCGCAGAGCCGGACCGTACCGATCGATCTGTCATGGCCGGGCTTGACCCTGCCGGATGCACACATCGCACCGTCATTGCCGGGACATCAAGCCCGGCAATCCATCCTGCTTCGCAAAAGCCTTTTGCGAACAGCGATGGATACGCGGGTCAAGCCCGCGGTTGACGCAGCGTGTGGTGCGGCGTCTTGCAATATCGCGCTCCACGGGGCGCGTTCCCCGGACGCAGCGCAG
>NZ_CAXUNQ010000088.1:0-7571 GCF_964252615.1 uncultured Bradyrhizobium sp. | reverse complement strand
GAGCGCGATATCGCAACACGCCGCTACCCACACTGCGTCAACCGCGGGCTTGACCTGCGTATCCATCACTGTTCGCAAAAGGCTTTTGCGAAGCGGGATGGATTGCCGGGTCAAGCCCCGGCAATGACGATGAGAGGTGTGCATCCAGTAGGGCTCGTCCCGCCATCGACGTCTTTGCAACCCGCAAGAAGCAAGACGTGGATGCCCAAGCGCGGCATGACGTGGGTCAGGTTTGGATCTTCTTGCGGATCGCGGCCAGTTCGGCTTCATCCCAGATACCGATCAGGATGCCGTTTTTTAGCTGAATCTGCCGGTCGGCATAGTTCGCGATCTTCTCATTGCTGGTGGTGACATGACCCTTCGGATGCAGCGCCCAGTCGAACAGCGCCGCCTGCAGCCGCGCGATCTCGCCCGCACAGACGGGGTCGGCGCCGCGGTCGATGAATTCCTGCGGGTCGCTCTGCAGGTCGTAAAGCATGGGGCGGAAACCGGAGGCGTGGATGTATTTCCAGCGGCCGTCGAACACCATGAACAGCCGGCATTGCGAAATCGGCTGGTTCAGCGTCAGCCGCACGTCCTGCATGGAATAATCGTACTCCGAGAATACCACCTTGCGCCAATCGGGAGGCGTTTCGCCGCGCAGCAGCGGCAGCAGCGAACGTCCTTCGAGAATATGGTCCGGCGGCTCGCCGCCGAAGACTTCGATGAAGGTCGGCGCAAGATCGATGGCCTCGACCAGCGCAGTGCAGACGGTGCCTCTGGTAGCGTCGGCCGCGTTGGACGGGTCGACCACGATCAGTGGAATCTTGGCGGATTGGTCGTGGAACAGGTCCTTTTCGCCCATCCAGTGATCGCCGAGGTAATCGCCGTGGTCCGACGTGAACACGATCATCGTGCTGTCGAGCAGGCCGCGCCCCTCGAGGAACTGCATCAGCACGCCGATCTGGTCATCGATCTGCCTGATCAGCCCCATATAGGCGGGAATGACCTTTTCGCGCGCCTCGTTCCGCGCCATGTTCTTCGAGTAGCGCATGTCCATGTAGGCGGCGAACACCGGATGCGCGTCGTCCTTTTCCTGCTCGGAGCGGATCGCGGGCTGCACGTCCTTTGCGCCGTACATGCTGGCGTAGGGCTCGGGCGCGATATAGGGCCAGTGCGGCTTGATATAAGACAGATGCAGGCACCACGGCCGTCCATCCTGCTCGGCCCCGGCGATGAAATCCATCGCACGGCGGGTCATGTAGGGCGTCTCGGAATGTTCTTTCGGAATGCGCGCGGCCTTGTCGGCGTGGACCAGCAGCCAGCCGTTCTGCAGCGCGCCGTCCGCCGCCGCACCGGAATTGGCCCAGTGCTCCCACGGATTGACGGCGTCGTAGCCGCGTTCGCGCAGGTAAGCATCGTATTTCGGCCGCGGCCGTCCGGTAGGATGCAGGCCGTCATCGCGCTCATAAGGCTCGAAGCCGCATTGCGCCACGTGTACGCCGACGATCGATTCCGGCGTCATTCCGAGGCGCTTCATGCCCTCGAGGTCCGGCGCCATATGGGTTTTCCCGACCAGCACGTTGCGCACGCCGATAGCCGCGAGGTGGTCGCCGAGCGTCGGCTCGCCGACGCGCAGCGGCCAGCCGTTCCAGTGCGAGCCGTGCGAGCGCATGTAGCGGCCGGTATAGGAACACATCCGCGAGGGGCCGCAGATCGGCGATTGCACATAGGCGTTCGAGAAGCGCACGCCGCGTTGCGCCATGGCGTCGATGTTCGGTGTTTTTAAAGTCGGGTGTCCCGCGCATCCGAGATAATCATGGCGAAGCTGGTCGCACATGATCCAGATGACGTTGTTCGGGCGCGGCATGAGGGCACTTCGGTAAGATCGACGGGCGATGCTGCGATATCGAAGCGCCGATGACAAGCATGCAGGACGGATTAGCGAAGCGTAATCCGCCCTACGCTAGCTCGTCTGCGGCGTCCACGGCTCGGCCTGCGCCGCGCTTTTGGCCTTCACCGACACCGGAGCTTCGCCGATCACCTCGGCCAGCGCGCGCAACGCGTCTTTCACGCCGTCGCCGGTCACGCCCGAAATCAGCAGCGGGGTCTTCCTGGCAGCGCGCTTCAGCCGGTCTTTTTGCTTTTTCAGTTCGTCGGCGGAAACCGCGTCGATCTTGTTGAGCGCGACGATCTCGATCTTGTCGGCGAGATTTCCCTCATAGGCGTCCAGCTCCGTCCGCACCGTCTTGTAGGCCCGGCCTGCGTGCTCGCAGGTGGCGTCCACCAGATGCAGCAACACGCGGCAGCGCTCGACATGGCCGAGGAAACGGTCGCCGAGGCCGGCGCCTTCATGCGCGCCTTCGATCAGGCCGGGGATATCCGCCAGCACGAATTCGCGGCCGTCCGAATTCACCACGCCGAGCTGCGGATGCAGCGTGGTGAACGGATAGTCGGCAATCTTCGGTTTCGCCGCGCTGACCACCGAGAGGAAGGTCGACTTGCCGGCATTGGGCAGGCCCACAAGTCCTGCGTCGGCGATCAGCTTCAGCCGCAGCCAGATCCAGCGCTCTTCGCCCTCCTGTCCGGGATTGGCATTGCGCGGCGCGCGGTTAGTGGAGGACTTGAAATGCGCGTTGCCGAAGCCGCCATTGCCGCCTTCTGCCAGCACGAAGCGTTCGCCCAGCGTGGTAAAGTCGTGGATCAGGGTCTCGCGATCCTCGTCGAAAATCTGGGTGCCCACCGGCACCTTGAGCACGATCGATTTGCCGTTTGCGCCATGGCGGTCCTTGCCCATGCCATTGGTGCCTTTCGGCGCCTTGAAATGTTGCTGGTAGCGATAATCGATCAGCGTATTCAGTCCGTCGGCAACTTCCACAATGACATCGCCGCCGCGGCCGCCATTGCCGCCGGAGGGGCCGCCGAATTCGATGTACTTCTCGCGCCGGAACGCCACGCAGCCGTTGCCGCCGTCGCCGGAGCGGATATAGACCTTGGCTTCATCGAGGAATTTCATGCGGTATAGGTAGTGCAGGGGTGCGGGCGGGGCAACCTGTTACATCTGCTCGTCATGCCCGGCCTTGTGCCGGGCATCCACGTCTTTAATACAGCGCGGCACCAAAGGCGTGGTTGGCCGGACAGGCCCGGCATGACGAAGGAACACATGTCCTTTCTCTCCAAAATCTCGATCCATTCGGACGAACGCTCCGCCCGCCTCGCCGGCATCGCCCTGATGCTCGCCGGCGTGTGCATGTTTGCGTCCGGCGATGCGCTGGGCAAGGTGCTGGTCGCGAACTATCCGGTCAACGAATTGCTGCTGCTGCGCGCCGCAGTCCCGCTGGCGATGCTGCTGACCCTGATCTGGCGGCAGCGTGCGACGCTGCCGCGGCTGGAGCGGCCGTGGCTGCAGCTGCTGCGCGCGGTGCTGTCGACCGCGGAGGTTGCGGCCTTTTTCATCGCGGTGGTGTATCTGCCGCTGGCCGATGTCATCACCTATTATCTGGCGTGTCCGATCTTCGTCACCGCGTTGTCGGCCGTCTTCCTGCGCGAGCATGTCGGCTGGCGGCGCTGGAGCGCGGTCATGGTCGGATTCTGCGGCGTCCTGATCGCGCTGCAGCCGTCGGCGCAAACCGTCACATGGCCGGCATTGATCGCGCTCGGCGGCAGCCTGTCGTTCGCGGTATTGATGATCGTCACCCGTTCGCTGCGAACCACGCCGGATATCGTGCTCGCCGCAACGCAATTCGCCGGCACCTTCAGCGTCGGCCTGGTGCTGGCGCCGTTCGCGTGGCGGCTGCCGGGTCTGGCAGATCTCGGCCTGTTCGTGCTGGCCGGATGCATCTCGATCATGGCGCTGCTCTGCACCAACCGCTCGCTGAAACTGGCGCCGGCGAGCGTGGTGGTGCCGTATCAGTATTCGATGATCGTGTGGGCGGTGATGTTCGGCTACACCGTATTCGGCGACGTGCCGTCGACGGCGACGATGCTCGGTGCGGCGATCATCATCTGCGCCGGGCTGTACATTTTCATTCGCGAACAGCGATTAGGACGTGAGACGGCTGTGAGTCCGCCGGTGTGAGAGCGTCGGGTGGGCAAAGGCGCTTTTGCGCCGTGCCCACCCTTGATGCGTCCCGCATTGTGCCTGCGGCTTGGCGGACACGCTGCGCGTTGCCCACCCTACGAAATCACTGCGGGGCAGCGCGAAAGACGCTGCATCGGGTCCGATGTCACCGTTCCCTTTTCGTCGAAGCCCCCCAGTTCTTCAGCGAAGCCCATACGCTGCGGCTCAGCTTGAAGCAGTCGACCGGCGTGGACGATCCGATCGCCTCGAAGCGGTGCAGTTCGACGCCGGTCCACTGGAAGCCGCACTTCTCCAGGATGTTGCGCGAGGAGGGATTGGTCACCCGGGCGCCGGCGCAGAGGTGCTCGACCTCGAATTCCTCGAAAGTGAAGTCGATCACCGCGCGCGCGGCCTCGGTGCCCAGACCTCTGCCCCACGACGCCACGCCAAGCCAGTAGCCGAGTTCGGGTGCATCGGGCTCGCGCCAGTCGATTCCGACCATGCCGGCCGGCATGGCGTCGCACTCGATCAGGAAAACCGTGTTGCGAGGCTCAGTCGCCAGCGAGCGCACGAACTCCACCGCGTGATCCTCGGAATAGGGATGCGGCAGCCGGCGGGTGTTGACGGCAATGCGGCGGTCGTTGGCCAGACGGGCAATGGATTTAACGTCCGCGAGGGTCGGCCGGCGCAGCAGCAGCCGTTCGGTCTCCAGGACGAAGGGTCTCGTCTCGTGCAATGTGGACGTCGGTGTCGGGATGTCCTGCAGCATGTCGGGCTCCTCGCGTGATGCTTTTCTTAAATTGACGCGTGAAAAAGGGGAGGCCGGTTTCCCGCCTCCCCTCTGGAGCCCTTTTTGGACCCCGCCGGTTCAACAGGACCGGCGGACTCCATTTAGTCCACCGTTACTCGGCCGCCGCCTCGGTCATCGGAAGTACCGACACGAAGGTGCGGCCGTTGGCTTTAGAACGAAACTCGACATGACCCTCGACCTTGGCGAACAGGGTATGGTCGGTGCCCATGCCGACATTAAGGCCGGGATGCCACGTGGTGCCGCGCTGGCGCGCGATGATGTTGCCCGGAATCACGTACTCGCCGCCGTAAGCCTTGATCCCAAGCCGCTTGCCCGCCGAATCACGCCCGTTACGCGATGAACCGCCTGCTTTTTTGTGAGCCATGGCCCGTCTCCAACTTCGATACGTTCTTAGATCAATTCCTTGACGGAATCATCTCACTTTTTATCACGCTTATTTTTTGTCGCTCTTCTTCGCCGCAGCTTTCTTGGCCGCCGGCTTGGCGCGCGGCTTTGCCGCAGCCCTGGCGGCCGGTTTCTTTGCGGCCGCCTTCTTCTTTGCAGATGCCGGCGCGTCGTTGTCGCCGTCGACCGGCGCGCTCACCACCGGCTTTTCCCTTTTCGGACGCGGACCGATGGTCGGCTTGTTGTCGTTGGTCAGGATCTCGGTGATGCGCAATACCGTAATCTCGTCGCGATAGCCGCGTTTGCGGCGCGAATTCTTGCGGCGGCGCTTCTTGAACGAGATGATTTTGGGGCCGCGCTTGTGCTGCAGCACTTCGGCCGCGACCGAGGCGCCCGGCACCGTGGGCACCCCGAGCACCGGCGATTCACCGCCGACCAGCAACACTTCGCCAAGCTGCACGATCGTCCCGACGTCGCCGGCGATCTTGCCTATCTCGAGCACATCATCCGGAACGACACGGTATTGCCGGCCGCCGGTTTTGATGACTGCGAACATCGTTTCATTCCTTCGTGTTCGATCCCGGCCTCGGATGGCTCCGGGCCGGCTTTTTGGTCAGTCGTAATGGGTTCAATTTCTGCGGCGGCCCGGTGGGACACGCAAAAACAAACAGCGCGAGAAAAATCCCGCGCCGGGTGCGGGGACTTATAGCCGGTGGAAGCCGAGAGTCAAGGTAAAGAGCGTTGAAAGCCGGCCAAAATGCCGGATTTGGAGCATTTCGCCGCGGCGGATCGCTTGCAGGACATGCGGCGTCCGGCCATGAAACCAACGGGTTCCCGGGCCGTTGTCCTGCCGCACTCCAGCGGGCAAGGGTAAAAATGGCTGACGAACTCGTAACCACCACCGGCATCGCCCGGCATGGCGCCACGCGCCTGCCGTCGGTCGATGTCGACAGCTTCAATATCGAACTGAAAGACGACGACGGCTTTCTCGGCGATCGCGCCAGCAAGGGCGCATTCCGCCGGATCCTGGACGGCTTGCGCAAGCCGTTGCGCAACAATGGCGACGATCCGTTCGGCAAGAAAGCCTCGCGAGACCTCGCCAAGAGCGCGCTGGATGAGGCGCTGGCGGGGAACGACATCGCCGCCGCGGCGGTGGTGCATGGCGCGATCGAGGAATTCGCCCAGGAACTGGCCTACGTCACACGACGCTTTCTCAAGAGCAAGGCATGGACCGACACCGAGCGTATCGTCGTCGGCGGCGGTTTCCGCCAAAGCCGGGTCGGGGAGATCGCGATCGCGCGCACCGACCTCATCCTGAAATCCGAAGGCTTCAAGGTTGATCTAGTGCCGATCCGCTTCGATCCCGACGATGCCGGACTGGTCGGCTGCCTGCATCTGGCGCCGTCGTGGATTTTCGAGGCCCATGACAGCATTCTGGCGGTCGACATCGGCGGCACCAACATCCGCTGCGGCGTGGTGGAGACGCGCTGGAAGAAGGCCAAGGACCTGTCGAAGGCGGCGGTGTGGAAGTCCGAATTATGGCGTCATGCCGACGACGAGCCGACGCGGGAAGGCGCGGTGAAGCGTCTCGTCAAGATGCTGAAGGACCTGATCACCGCGGCCGACGCCGAAGGATTGAAACTTGCGCCCTTCATCGGGATTTCCTGCCCTGGCGTGATCGACGCCGATGGCTCGATCGAAAAGGGCGCGCAAAACCTGCCGGGCAACTGGGAGAGCAGCAAATTCAACCTGCCGGCCAGCCTGGTCGAGGCGATTCCGGAGATCGGCAATCACGATACCGCGGTGCTGATGCACAATGACGGCGTGGCGCAAGGCCTTTCCGAAGTGCCGTTCATGCAAGACGTCGATCGCTGGGGCGTGCTGACGATCGGCACCGGGTTGGGTAACGCGCGCTTCACCAACCGCAAGAAGGAAAAGAACGGCAAAAGCGAGAAGAAGGGCAAGGAGTAGGGAGCGCGCAGCATGCTTCCGGTTTTCGCAAGGATGATGTCAGGCGGCACGGCGCAAGCATCCGGCGCAAGGCCGCAGCGGCGTCGGGGCGGATCCCAGCCATCGATTGGCGCCCGGTCGGGCGCATCCATCCTTCGTCGCCGCGGTCCTTGAAGGACGGACGGGCGGGGACAGGCCCGGCCGTGACGAATCCGCGTCCAGTTTCCTCGCCCCCGCGCCTTGTCTGACTCGCCATCCTCGCCTAGAACTTCGCCCGACCGACGGCAGCACGCCCGTCCATGGCGCCTGGAGAGGTGGCAGAGTGGTCGAATGCACCGCACTCGAAATGCGGCATAGGTGCAAGCCTATCGGGGGTTCGAATCCCTC
>NZ_CAXUNQ010000087.1:0-8007 GCF_964252615.1 uncultured Bradyrhizobium sp. | reverse complement strand
CGTCACCACGCCCACCACCCACTGCAGCCCGCGATTGGCTGAGGTCAGCCACTTTGCCGACGCCGCCAGCGGCACGGCGATGACGAGGCTCAAGGCGCCCATGCCGAGCATCGAGCCGATGCCGAACAGCAGCACATAGGCCATGCCGGCGGCGGGATTGCCGGCCTGCGCGACGGCGAGCACCAGCAGTGCCGCGGAGCCGGCCATGCCGTGCATCAACCCGACCAGCAGCGTGCGCCAGCGGAAGCCGTGGCGGTGCGAACGCGCGCTGTCCTGATGCGGAATGGTTTCATCGCAATGGCCGTGGATATGGATGTGCCGGGTGCCGTCGTCATGGCTATGGGCATGGAAGTGCACGCGGTCGCGCCACAGCCGCCACAGCACATGGGTGCCGAGGCCCACCAGCATGAGGCCGACCGCGGTTTCCAGCGGACGCGCCAGTTGCTCGGGGATGGCACGGCCGAGCAGGATTGCGGCGCCGGCACACACGAACAGCGTCAGGGTATGGCCCAGGCCCCAGGTCAGGCCATGCCGGACGATGTCGCGCACATCGGTGCGGCGGGCGGCGATGCTCGACACCGCCGCGATGTGATCGGCTTCCAGCGCGTGCTGCATCCCCAGCAGAAAGCCCAGCCCCAAAATCGCGAACATGCGCGTTCCGTTCACTTTGCCGATACCGGCCTTCTACAGCATGATCCGCCGCAGCCGAAGTCTTTCTCCGCGCCGAGGTCACGGCAGCAGCGCCTTGGGCAGCGCACCGAATGCGTATCGCCGCGGCCTGTTGCGGCGGATAAAACCGCCGATCTGCCAGCTGAACAATGCGGCGAAGCCGGCCAGAAACAGCGCACCGCTCCATGCGCCGGTGGCGAGCGCGCGCACCAGCAGGGCGGCGAGCGCGACCGCGACCAGCACCAGCAGCGCCGCCGCCGCCGCATACGCGCCGCGCGTTATTCCGCCCGATAGCACCGCCGTGCTCCCGGCTTCCGCCATCCGCCGGTGCAGATCGACGATGAAGGCGCGAAAATCGCGATCCTGCGGCGCCATCAGCGTGACCGTCTGCCAGGTGGTGGAGAGCACCGCGATGCGCCCGCCGCCGCAGTGTTCGATGTCGGCGCGAAACCGCCGCGACTGCATCGATATCGGCCGGTACGACAGCCGGACCGCGGCGATGTCGGCGTAGGACCATAGCCCGGAGCGGCCGCCGGCCTGCCATGCGAGGCCTTCATCGGTCAGGTCGAAGCGATGCGCCGAACCGACCAGCGACGCCTTGTAGGCGTAGCTCGCGCGCGGCGCCTGCATCGGCCGGTCCGGCGATTGCATTTCGATTCTCGGGGTTAGATGCGGCGCCGTCGGCTTGCACGGCGGGGGGACTCTATCTTACAAGTCGCGTCCGGCACCATCCGCGTCCGAAAGCCCCATGGCCGAAACCCCTTACTTTCCCCGCTACATCATCTTCGCGGCCGCATTGATATCCGGCGTGCTGTTGGCGCTTGCCGTGCACATGCTCGGAGCCCGCGACGGCCTCGATCTCGGCGGGCTGTGGCGCTCCGATACCCGGGAGTTCATGCCGGCGGGGGCGGCGGTCGCATGGTGGCTGATCGCGACGGTGGCTTTCGTCGGCGGCTATTTCACGGCGTCCCTGATGCAGAGCGCGGTGTCCGGACAAATTCCGCAACGGATGCGGCAGCTCCTGATCGCAATCGGCGTGCTGGTGCTGGCAGGGGCCGGCCAGACCGTCGCCGCGCCAAGCCCGATACCGACCATCTCAGGCGTGCTGGCAGGGCTCGCCGCGCTCGGCCTGGGCGCCGCCATGGCGTTCTGCGGCGCGCATTTTGCGCTGAGCCAGGCCTGAATATGGGTTGACGGCGGTCGAATTTAGTCCTGGTCGTTCGACGCCGCTCCCGCCGGGCGGCCGAACAGGCCTTCGAACAGAGTCGGCCGCGGCTCTTCGCGTTCGAACGCAAGCTCGGGCCTTGCAGCATGGAGCGGCTCCTCGGCCGGCTGCTGCCTGATCCTTGCATATGTCACCGTCCGCGACCTGCGTTCTGCAACCCGTTTCTCGCGCTCGATCCTGCGCTCCGCCCGCCGCTGTTCGCGCTGGGCGTCGCGGGCTTCGCGCGCCGACATCGACGGCTCGGCGCCGCCGGGCTGAATTTGCTTATCGGCCTGCCGCACCGGTTCCGCAGCAGGCTCGGGCTGCCGCGCCGCATCCACGACCGGTTTTGCCTCTGCAGCGGGTCTGGGCTCCGCCATGGCCTGAACCTGGGTGTCTTGGATCTGCCGAACCGGTTCGGCCGGTTGAACGGGGGGCGATTCGACACGCGCCGCCGGCGCGGCCTTGGCTTCCGTCACTGGCGATGCCGCCGGACCGGGCTCGCCGCGGGCGACGCGCTCGATGCGGCTCTGTCCGGTTGGGGTATCCTTGATGGCGGTCTTGGTGAGCAGGATTCCGCCACCGAATCCGAGCGTCAGCGCGCCGACGACGGTTCCCACACCGAGGAAATACGAAGGCATGGAAAAGGGCATGGCGGCATTCTCCTGTTGCCTGCATCGAACGCGCGAATTGGCAGAGATGTTCCGGCTTGCATGATTTTCCCGCGCCGAAAGTTAGGGCACCGGCTCAGCAAAAACGCCGCACGGTTCCGTGCGGCGTCTGGTGTTGGAACCTGTCACTGCCGGAAGCAGGAAGCCCGAGTAAAAAAACCTGACTTGCTTCGTCGCTTCGCAACGGCGAAACGTCGATCAGCTGGCCGCTTTCAGGTTGACCTTGCCTTCGGCCAGCGCGGTCAACTTGTGGTCGGTCGCCTTTTCCTCATCCAGCGTCTTCTGCAGCACGCTCGCGCAATCGTTACGGCCGAGCTGCTTCGCCCACGCGATCAGGCTGCCGTAGCGCACGATCTCGTAATGCTCCGCAGCTTGAGCCGCATTGATCAGCGCGGCGTCGAGCACCTTCTTGTCCTCGACTTCGCCCGCGGTTTCGTCGGCTTCCTTGATGATGCCGTCGATGGCGGGGCATGTCACCGCCTTGACCTCGGCGCCGTGCATCTTGAACACCTGTTCCAGCCGCTGCACATGCACCTTGGTTTCGTCGAGATGGGTCAGGAACCCCTGCTTGAGTTCCTTGTCGGTGGCCTTGTCCGCCATCTTCGGCAGCGCCTTCACCAACTGGTTTTCGGCGTAATAAATATCCTGCAACTGGTGCACGAACAGGTCATTCATCGTTTTGATGTCTTTGGTAAACAGGCCCATGAGAATTCCTTGAGGGTTTGGAACAGAACGGCATTCCATGGTTGAATGGAACATGCCGGCTTCCAGGTTGCGCATGACACGCTAACCGGCCACGCCAGATGTTGTTCCGAGGGAACATCGCACCTCCCCAATGTCAGGACTGCACAGCGCCGCGTTTTTGCCTTAAGGACTTTGCTGGAGGGGCGATCCGGTTGATCGCCTGATGCGTGCTGCCCCCTGCCGGGAGGATGAATGCTGGGACTGCTGACCGCGCTCAGGCGTGGCTTCATGGAACGGATCGGCTGGAAACGGCTCGGGATCGCCGCGAGCCTCCTTATCATCATCCTTGCGGTCACGACGCTGATGCGCACGCTGAAAGGCGTCGACGCCGGCGTGATCCTAGTTGCGCTGGCGGAAAAGCCGCTGCTGCAGATCGCGCTCGCCGCGCTCTGCGTGACCGGCGCGTTCTGTACACTGACGCTGTATGATTTCTTTGCGCTGCGCACCATCGGCAAGCGGCATGTGCCCTACCGCATCGCGGCGCTGTCGAGTTTTACCAGCTACACCATCGGGCACAATATCGGCGCCACGGTCTTCACCGGCGGCGCGATCCGGTTTCGGATTTATTCGGACTACGGGCTGAACGCCATCGATGTCGCCAAAATCTGCTTCATCTCCGGGCTGACCTTCTGGCTCGGCAACCTGTTCGTGCTCGGGCTCGGCATGGCCTGGCATCCGTGGGCGGCCAGCGCCATGGACCTGCTGCCGCCGTCGGTCAACCGCGGAATCGCCCTGGGCTGCCTCGCCGGGATCGCGGCCTATCTGGTCTGGATCTCCAGCGGCACGGACCGGCGGCAGCTCGGCCAGCACGGCTGGAAGGTGGTGCTGCCGTCGGCGCCGCTGACGCTGCTGCAGATCGCGATCGGCGTGGTCGATCTCGGATTTTGCGCGATGGCGATCTATTTCCTGATGCCGGTGCATCCGGACATCGATTTTATCTCGGTGGCGGTGGTGTTCATCCTCGCCACCCTGCTAGGCTTCGCCAGCCACGCGCCGGGCAGCCTCGGCGTATTCGATGCCGCGATGCTGGTGGCGCTGCCGCAGTTCGGCCGCGAGCAACTGGTCGCGACACTGCTGTTGTATCGGGTACTGTATTTCGTGGTCCCGTTCATGTTCGCCGTCACCATCATGGGCACACGCGAACTCTGGCTCAACGTGGTGCGGCCATGGCAGGAAGGACGAAACGCGGAAGCCGAAGTGGCCGTGCCGCAGGCGGTGAAGCGGCGCGCGCAGGGGTAGCGCGACATTCGCGCCCGGCCCTCCCCGCTTGTCCCTGCGGGCTTGACCCGCAATCCATCCGCTTCGAAAAGTCTTGCGAAGAACGATGGATAGGCGCGTCAAGCCCGCCTACGACGCAGAACGGGTTTCGCGGCTGTGGAGACGACGATGACAGATGACATCAAATGACCAAAGGCGCGCTGGCATTGTTGATCCACGGCGGCACCGACAACTGGTCGCCGCAGCGATGGAAGCGGCGGTTCGACGACGTGTGCGCCGGCCGGCGGGTATTCTTGCTGCCCGACCCGGAGATCGATCCCGCCGAAATTCACTACGCCGCGGTGTGGAAGCCGGTCCAGGGCGCGCTTGCGGCGTTTGCGAACCTGCGCGTTATTTTCAATCTCGGCGCCGGCGTCGATGCGCTGATGGCGGATGCGTCCCTGCCGGACCTGCCGCTGGTTCGCGTGGCGGTCGACGACCTCACCGGCCGGATGACCGAATATGTGGTGCTGCACGTGCTCGCCCATCATCGCCAGGAAATCTATCTTCGCGCCTCGCAACGCGAAAAACGCTGGGCGCCGAAACAGCAATGGCCGGCCAGCGCGATTTCGGTCGGCATCATGGGGCTGGGCAAGCTCGGGACCGACGCGGCCCGGGCGCTGAACGGTCTGGGCTTTCGCGTCTCAGGCTGGAGCAGGGCCGCAAAGAACGTTACCGGCGTAGCGTGCTTCCACGGCAAGGATCAACTGGAGCCGTTTCTGCGCCAGACCCATATCCTGGTCTGCCTGCTGCCGCTGACCGCCGAAACCCGGCACGTTCTCGACAAAAGCCTGCTGTCGAGGCTCGACCGCACGAGCCCGCTCGGCGCGCCGGTGCTGATCAACGCCGGACGCGGCGGCTTGCAGAACGAGGCGGAACTGCTGGCGTGCCTGAACGACGGCACGCTGGGCGCCGCAACGCTGGACGTGTTCGAAACCGAGCCATTGCCGCCGGACAGCCCGTTCTGGACCCACCCGAATGTCATCGTGACCCCGCACAACGCCGCCGATACCGATCCGGACGCGATATCGCGATACGTGGCGGATCAGATCGAGCGGTTCGAAGCGGGGCTGGCGTTGCAGAATGCGGTCGATCGCGGGCGGGGCTATTGAAATGCCCCGTCGTCCCGGGCGTCATTGCGAGTCGAGCAAAGCAATCCGGAAGGGCGCGACGCAAGAACTGCACTGCTTCGTCGCTACGCGCCTCGCAATGACGACGCGTAAAACGCCCTTTCCTCCCGCAGACACGGTGTTCCTCTTATTTCCGCCCCATCTGTGCCGTCAAACGCGCCATGGTCCGAAATCATTGCAAGCGTTCGATCCCCTGTTTGGTGCTCGCTGCGCTCGCTGCGCTCGCCGGGCTGCCGGGACAAGGGGTACGCGCGCAACCGGCGCCTGCGCCGATGCAGATCGCACCCGCCCCGGTGCCGCAGAGCGTCACCGATGGCTCGCTGCAGATCTCGTGGGAGGTGCGCAGCCGCTTCCGGCTGTTTCGCGAGGAGCGTGACTTTCTGCTGCACCTCGAGAGCATGCGCGGCGGCGGCGTGCTCTCCTCCGAGCAGAAGCTGGAGCCGCAGGGCGACGGCCGCGGCTGGGCGCGCAACATGGTCAACCGGCTCTGCATCGACCTGGCGGGGCGCGTCAGCGAACCCTGTTCCCGCGACAACGTCAGGGAAAGCTACCTGACGCCCTCGGAGCATCCGGTCACAGTGCGGCTGACCGGCGCGATTCCGGTCGGCGCCACCTGCGCCTGGGCGTTCGACGACGGCGATGGGCCGCCGCGGCAGCAGACGTTCGATTGCAACGAGCCGGTCAATCTTCGCGCGCGCTATGGCAAGCCGACTTTAGCCAGCGTCGACGTCGCCGCAGGATCGGAAGCGCCGCGGCGGGTGTCGGCCGACATCATGGTGCGCGACATTTTCATTGCCGGCTTGGGCGACTCCATCGCATCGGGCGAAGGCAATCCGGACCGCGCCATCGCGCTGTCGGACGAGGGCTTCTGCTTCCGCTCCTATCTCGGCAGCGCGGCTGCGCAATATTACCGGCCGAGCCGCGCCGGCTACAAGGGCGGCCGCGCCTGCGAGGCGCCGGACAGCCTGACGAACTGGCAGCGCCAGAGCGCGCTGTGGTTCAACAATGCCTGCCACCGCTCGCTCTACAGCTACCAAACCCGCGCCGCACTGGCGCTCGCCGTGCAATATCCGCACATCGCCGTGACCTATCTGCCGCTGGCCTGCACCGGCGCCACCATCGCGGACGGCCTGTTCGGCCCGCAGCGCGCGCGCGAATGCCTGCCGGCGAAAAATGCCGCGTCCTGCGCCGGCACCGTCAACGCGCAACTGGCGGAGTTGCGCGAAGCCGTCGCGGCCGCGAAAAAGCGCCAGCCCGCGCGTAACCTCGACCTGGTGCTGCTGTCGGTCGGCGCCAATGACATCGACTTCTCCGGCCTGGTCGCCGACGTGATCGTCGACAGCGCCACAGAACGCGCGCTGTTTCGCCAGAGCGGCGTGATCGGTTCGGTGCAGGATTCCCGCGCCGCGCTGGCGCGCGAGCTGCCGCGGGATTTCGGCAAGCTGCGCGAGGCCTTGAGGCCGCTGGTCGGCGATTTGTCGCGCGTCGTCTATGTATCTTACGCCAATCCGACGCTGGCCGACGGCGCGCCCTGCCCCGGCGGCCGCGCCGGCTTTGACATCCACCCCTCGTTCAATGCCGAGCCGCGGCGGCTCGCCAGCGTGTCCAATTATGTGCAAAGCGAATTCCTGCCGCAGTTGAAGGCGATCGTAACCTGCGGCGGCGGCACGCTTTGCCGCGATCCGGCTCGCGACCGCATGACCTTTGTCGATGCGCATCAGGCCGCTTTCGCTGCCCACGGATTCTGCGCCCGCGCAGAAACCGATCCGGAATTCGACCGCGCATGTTTTTCGGCGAAGGGCGAGAGTTTCGATTCCGATATCGTTTCGGCAGCGTCGCAGCCCATGCTGTGCGGCCGCAGCGCCGGCGAGTACCGCGCCTACCTTCCGCGCGCGCGCTGGATCCGCGACGCCAATGACAGTTATTTTGCCGCGATGACCTATCCGCAGGCGCTGCCCTCGGTCAATCAGCCCGCCGACATCCACGACGCCACCTGGGGCGTGCTGTCCGCGGTATATGGCGGCGCCGTGCATCCCACCGCCGAAGGCCACGCCGCCATGGCCGACGCGGCCGTGCCGGCGGCGGCGGCCGTGCTGCGGCTCGATGCGGAGGAGCCGGAAGTGACGGTCCGGCCGCTGGAGCCCGCGGCGGGCGGGGAGCAGTAAAAGTGTGCGGCAGTAAAAGAAAGCGTCATTGCCGGGCTTGACCCTACAATCCATCCTTCTTTGCAAAAGGCTTTCGAAGAATGATGGATACGCGGGTCAAGCCCGCGGTTGTCGCAGCGTGTGGTGCGGCGTGTTGCGCGCTCCACGGGGCGCGTTCCCCGGACGCA
>NZ_CAXUNQ010000086.1:0-8060 GCF_964252615.1 uncultured Bradyrhizobium sp. | reverse complement strand
CGGTCAGCATCCCGCCCCTCGACTGTCGTCCCCGCGCAGGCGGGGACCCATACATCCCGCGCGCTCCTGTTGAGGCAGGGCGTTGCAACGTCATCGTATAACCGCCGGTGCGGTGGTTATGGGTCCCCGCCTGCGCGGGGACGACGGGAATTTTCGGACACCGGCGATATCGAGCCAGCCGAACGAACCCGGTCAGCATCCCGCCCTTCGACTATCGTCCCCGCGCAGGGGGGGACCCATACATCCCGCGCGCTCCTGTTGAGGCACGACGTTGCAACGTCATCGCGCAACTGCCGGCGCGGTGGTTATGGGTCCCCGCCTGCGCGGGGACGACCGATCGAGTTACCCGTGCACCACGGACTTCGCGATCATGCAATGAATGCCCTTGGAGCCGTTCACGGTCTGCGTAACGCGCAAATCCGCGGCGAGGCTGCAGAGCGTGTAGGCATCCTCGCGCGACAGATTCCGCTTCTCGGCGAGCAGCACGATCATGTCGCGCAGCGCACGCACCACGCACTGGTCGAGGTCCGGGTCCATCGCCATGGTCATGTAATGATCGGGCGTCTCCGCGCGCGGGTATTGCAGCGCCATATCCTTGCGCAGCGTCAGCTTGAAACGGCCCTGCAATGCCGTTTCGATAGCGGTGACGCAGACCTCGCCATCGCCTTGCACGCCGTGACCATCGCCGCAGGAAAACAGCGCGCCGGGCACGAACACCGGCAGATATAGTTTGGCGCCGGGGAGCAGTTCCTTGTTGTCGAGGTTGCCGCCCATGGCGCGGGGGATCAGCGAGGTGATACGGCCCCACGCCGGCGGCGGCGCCACGCCCATGACGCCGAAAAACGGTTTTAACGGCAGGTCCAGTCCCCACGGCATGCGGCCGACCATCCGCGTTGCGTCGAGCGGAATGTTCAGCAGTCTCGTCTCGTGAAAATCGTCGGGCAGGGTGCCCGCCAGCGGGCGGATCAGGTTGTAGCCCCAGTCCTGCCGGAGTTTTACGTCCAATATGTCGACCTCGAGGACGTCGCCCGGTACGGCGCCTTCGATCGCCACCGGCCCGGTCAGGATATGGCCGGGCACCATGCGCTCATTGTTCGCATGAACCTCGGCAAGCTCCGGCGGGACGTGAAACCTGGCCGGGTCCGGCACCACCTCGGGACCGCCGCTGAGGGTGTCGATCGTGACTTCGTCGCCGCTGGCGATGGTCAGCACGGGTTTCAGTTTGGCTTCGAAGAAGCCCCAGTGGCAGGTGGCGGGGCTGGCGTGCAGATGGTGATGCGTCATGACCGGGCTCGCGTCGGGGCGGGGCGGTGAGTGTGCCTTGGCTGAATTGATCTGTCGATTGGAGCACGGTCAGTAATGCGCCTGGGTCGCACCGGCCGATCAATCCAGCTACAATCCATTACGCCACAGGCAGCGGCCGGTCCGGCCGGTCAGGGAGCAGGTCATGCAGCAAGACGTAGCGCGGTTGGAAACGTTCGATTTGCCGGCCATGGTGGCCGACCTCAACAGCCTGCTGCGCCTGAAGACCACGGTGACCGGCATGAAGATGTTCGCCACGGTGGACGAGATGGCGGCGATTCCAAAAATCCGGCGGCCCACCGCCGTTCACACCACCGACCAGATCGTCAGCATGGCGTCGCGGCTGGGCTGGACCGTCGGGATCACCGCGGAGGATCTCGTCGGCGCGCAATGCCGCGCCGTGATCGGCCTTGCGCCGCAAGACGACAAGTGGCTCGCCGGGCAGTCCTATGTCGGGGTCTGGCATGAGAATGCCGAAGACGCGCGCAAGCGCCAAGAAGCGCTCGATGTCGTTCCCTATGGCCGCTACCAGGCGCTGGTGGTGAGCCCGCTTGCGAGCGGGCGGCTCAATCCGCCGGACATCTGCCTCGTCTATGCGACACCGGGCCAGATGATCATCCTCATCAACGGCCTGCAATATACCGGCTACAAGAAATTCGAGTGGGGCGTGGTCGGCGAGACCGCCTGCGCCGACTCGTGGGGACGCGCGCTGAAAACCGGCGAGCCCAGCCTGTCGCTGCCGTGCTATGCCGAGCGCCGCTATGGCGGCGTGCCCGACGAAGAGATGTTGATGGCGCTGCAGCCGTCGCATCTGGCCAAGGCTATCGCGGGCATGAAGGCGCTGGCGAAAAACGGCCTGCGCTATCCGATTGCACCCTACGGAATCCAGAGCGACGTCCGCTCCGGCATGGGGATTTCCTATGCGAAAAAATAGGTCGTCATTGTGAGGAGCAGCGAACCAGCTCAGACCCGTCACTTCGGGACACGCCGCTTGGCGCGGGTCCGGAATCCATGACTGCTGATCGTGGTTACGGAGTCCGGGCTCGCCGCTGCGCGTTGCCCCGGAATGACGGTGCTTGGTCGCAAGCGCTCCTCGCAATGACGATGGACATTGTCGAACTGTTCACGCTATTCCAGCGATCATTTTGAGGAAATCGAGCATGAAGCCTTCGTCGAAATTCGACATCATTGTCTATGGCGCCAGCGGTTTTACCGGGCAGCTCGTCGCCGAATATCTGGCCTCACGCTACGCCAAAGACAGCGATCTGAAATGGGCGATGGCCGGTCGCAGCCTGGACAAGCTCGCATCGGTGCGCGACGCCATCGGCGCGCCGGCCGGACTTCCGCTGATTGCGGCCGATGCGAGCGACCCTTCGTCGTTGAAGGCCATGATCGACCAGACCCGGTCGGTGCTGACCACGGTCGGCCCATACCAGCTCTACGGCGCCGAACTGGTCGCGGCCTGCGCCGCATCGGGCACCGATTACCTCGATCTCTGCGGCGAGCCGCTATGGATGCGGCAGATGATCGACGCGCACGAAGCGGCCGCAAAATCCAGCGGCGCGCGGATCGTATTCTCCTGCGGTTTCGACTCGCTGCCGTTCGAACTCGGCGTATTCTTTCTCGAGCAGACTGCGAAGAAAAAGCTCGGCCGCCCGGTCAGCCGCGTCAAGGGCCGCGTGCGCACGATGAAGGGGACGCTTTCCGGCGGTACCGCGGCGAGCATCAAGGCGACGTTCATCGCGGTTGCCAAAGACCTCAGCCTCGCAACGTCGCTGCGTGACCCCTTCATTCTGACGCCTGGATTCGAAGGTCCGATGCAGCCGCCCGGCAACAAGCCGAAATTCGATGCCGATCTCGACGCCTGGACCGCGCCGTTCCTGATGGCGACGATCAATACCCGCAACGTGCACCGCTCCAACCTGCTGATGAATTTTCCTTACGGCAAGGACTTCATCTATGACGAGATGATGCTGACCGGTCCCGGAGAGCAGGGCGAAGCCGCCGCCCGAAGTCTGGTCGCGGCCATGAACGCCGAGCGCCTGGGCGGTTCGGGCGGACCGAAGCCGGGCGAGGGCCCGTCGAAGGAGGAGCGCGAAACCGGCCATTACGATCTGCTGTTCGTGGGTCTTGCTCCGGACGGCCGCCAGGTTCGCGCCGCCGTCAAGGGCGACCGGGATCCGGGTTACGGATCGACTTCAAAAATGATCTCCGAATGCGCGATGTGCCTGCTGCGCGATGCGCCGGATGTCCCCGGAGGCATCTGGACTCCCGGTGCGGCGATGGGCGATCGCCTGATCAAGCGGCTGGTGGATAATGCCGGGCTGACCTTCGAGGTGGAAGGGTAGATCGTAGGCCGGAATAGCGCAGCGTATTCCGCCGACCCGGCCCGGATGGTTGGCGCAATACGCTACGCTATTGCGCCCTACGGTTCTGCGGCCGGCCGCTGCGTTGCCATGTACCGATGCGTGGCGGCGAACATGCCCCACATCGCCCCCAGCATCATCCAGAAATGCCGCCAATGGTCGGTGTCGATCACAAAACTTTCGCCGACCGTGCCGAGGAACGCCGCGAAGATGGCGAGATAGGCGCGTTGCCAGGGCACGCGCACGAAGATGTGGCGAAAGCCCAGAATGACCGTGGTGAACATCAGCGCCGGATAGCAGATGCCGGAGATCCAGCCGCCCGACATGAAGGCGTTGAGGTAGGAGTTGTGGGTGTCTTCGGGAAAAAATTTGGTGAACTGCAGCGGGCCGATGCCGAACGGCAGGTCGAGCGCCATCTGTGCGCCGAGGACGTGCCGGCCGAAGCGGCCGAATCGGCCCTCGTCATAACTCTGATCGAAGCTCGCGCGCTGCCTGAACATCTCGGCAACCGAATCCAGCGACAGCAGCACCACGAGCAGCGCCGCGACAAGGATGACGGCCGCCGCCGCCATCGCGATGATGCGCGAGCGCTGGGCCCGCGACTGGCTGGTCAGCACCATCAGCGCCAGCATGAAGGCCGATGCGACCGCCAGCAGTCCCCAGGCCGCGCGCGAGAAGGCCAGCAGGATTGCAAGCGACATGACGCCGAAGGCGATCGCGCTGCGGAACGACTTGCCGAAGCGGTCGGACACCACGCTTTGCAGCACGAACAGCGCCGGCAGCACCAGGAACGCGCCGAGCACGTTCGGGTCCTTGAATGTGCCGCGCGCGCGCTCGTATAGCGTCAGCAGGTCGTGCCCTCCCGGCACCAGGTTGAAATAGCCGGCGATGCCGGCTGCCGCGGCGATCAGACCGCCCACGATCAGGCCGCGGCGAAGCAGGTCAAGGCGCGCGGCCGTATCTTCGGACAGCACCATGGCGAAGAACATCACGGTGGCCGCCATGTACCACGAGGTCAGGATCCAGTTGGCGATCTCGGTCTTGTCCATCAGATAGGCGGCGCCGATGGTGTAGCCGATATTGATCAGGAACAGCAGGATCAAGAGCGGGATGAAGACCAGTTGCAGCCGCAGGCCCGCTGCAAGGAAGACGATCAGCGCGGCGAGCATGGCGAATTCGTAAGGACTGGGTTCGACGAAAACGATCGCGCCTGCGGCGCCGACCGACCACAACAGCGCGCGCTGCAGCGAACCGATCGCCGGCGCGGCCGTCAATGAAGACAAGGAGCTGTCGGCCGCCGCCGTATACGCCATCACACACTCACCGCGAGCTACCACACCACAAACCGCAACCAACCCGGCACTCCCGGCAGCCAACTCAATACGCGTTCTCGCTGCGCGTCATCAACGCCAGCGGCGTCTTGAGCAGGATGTAGACGTCGAACAGCACCGACCAGTTCTCGATGTAATAGAGATCGAACTCGACGCGCTTCTGGATTTTTTCCTCGTTGTCGATCTCGCCGCGCCAGCCGTTGATCTGGGCCCAGCCGGTGATGCCGGGCTTGACGCGGTGGCGCGCGAAGTAGCCGTCGACGGCCTCGTCGAACAATCGGCTCTGCAGCTTGCCCTGCACCGCGTGCGGACGCGGACCGACCAGCGACAGATTGCGCGCGAACACCACGTTGAACAGCTGCGGCAGTTCGTCGAGGCTGGTCTTGCGGATGAAGCGGCCGACCCGGGTAACGCGCGGATCGTTTCTGGTGACGACTTTTGTCGCCAGCGGATCGGCCTGGTGGTGATACATCGAGCGGAACTTGAATACGTCGATGCGTTCGTTGTTGAAGCCGAAGCGCTTCTGCCGGAACAGCACCGGGCCCGGACTGTCGAGCTTCACCGCGAGCGCTACCAGCGCCATCACCGGCGCCAGCAGCACCAGCAGCACCGCGCCGACCACGCGATCGAACAGCGATTTCATCACCTGGTCCCAGTCGGTGATGGGCGCCTCGAATACGTCCAAGGTCGGCACCTTGCCGAGATAGGAATAGGAGCGGGGGCGGAAGCGCAGCTTGTTGGTATGCGCCGACAGCCGGATGTCCACCGGCAGCACCCAGAGCTTCTTCAGCATATCGAGAATGCGGGTTTCCGCGGAAATCGGCAGCGCGAACAGCACGAGATCGACGCGGGTGCGGCGGGCGAATTCGACGATGTCGTCGACCTTGCCGAGCTTCGCAGCGCCGGCGCAGGTGGCAAGCGCGCGGGTGTCGTTGCGGTCGTCGAATACGCCCAATATGTCGAGGTCGGAATCGTCCTGGACTTTAAGCGCTTCGATCAGCTTCTCGCCGTTCTGGTCGGAGCCGACCACGATGGTGCGGCGGTCCAGTCGACCTTCGCGCGCCCAGCGCCGAACCATGCTACGCAATATCATTCGCTCTGCAATGAGCGCGGCCAGTCCCGTAAAGAAGAACGCGGAGAGCCAGAGCCGCGACACTTCGCCGCCGAGCTTGGCAAAGAACGAAGCGCCGATGAACAGCAGGAACACGAAGGTCCAGGCCGAAATCATCCGGGTCATCTGCCGAAGCTGGCCGCGGAATACCTGGACCTCGTAGATATCGGAGGCCTGAAAGCAAACTACGGCGGCGGCGGCCATGCCGAGGATCGCTGCAATATATTGCCAGTTGAAGCCGGAGAGGCGGGCGACGTAGCCGAAATAGATGGCGATGCCGACCAGGCTCAGAATGATGAAATCGGCGACGCGGACCGCGCCCGCGATTACGATCGGCGAATAGGCGGTTCGCACCTTCTGGTTGGTCACCGCCAGCGCCGCCGGTGACAACCGCCGCCTCCGTTCGACCTGCGGGCGGGCGTCGGCGCCTTCCACCGCGACGGCCGCGGCGGCATTGATCATGGAGCGTGCGTTGATCGGTTCCACAGTCACTCAAATCCGTATGTGCGCGCAAGACGAAAGATGTGCGCGCCGGGTAAATGCTTAAACCTACGGATTAAAGGATAAATCGGAAGAAACAGTTACGTCGTTAATCAGGGTTAACGATCGGCTAACGGCTTGAAAGACACTCGGCCGTCATGGGCGGGCCTGTCCCGGCCGTCCACGTCTTTCCTGCCTGAGCACTGTCAAGACGTGGATGCCCGGCACAAGGCCGGGCATGACGAACTGGGGTACGGGATGACGAAACTGGCGCCCGGGCTTAACGATCGGCAAACGCATCGCGATAGCCGGCCATGATGCCCTCGACCATCGCCTTCTGCGAGAAATGCAGGAAGATGCGTTCGCGAAGCGATCTGGCGCGCTCCGCGGCGGCTGCGGGATCGTCCAGCGCCATTTCGATGGCGTCCGCCATCGCCCCGACAATGTTGGGAGCGAACAGGGCCTCGGTATGCCGGCCGAAAATCTCCGGAATGCCGCCGACATTGGCGGCCACGATCGGAATTCCCGCCGCCGCCGCTTCGATCACCACATAGGGCATCGAATCTCCGCGCGAGGGAACCACCAGCACCCGGCCCTTGGAAAAGCCGTAGCGTGCCTTGACGTGGCCGATGAACCGCACGGCGTCGCCGAGACCGAGCCGCGCGACCTGCGCCTTCAGCGCGTCAAGTTCCTCGCCGTCGCCGGCCAGCGTCAGCTTGACCGGCTTGCCGCCAGCGCGCAGCAGCGCCACGGCGTCGATCAGGATATCGGCGCCTTTGATATGTCTGAACTCGCCGACATAGACGACATCGGTGGCGTCCTCCGCCGTCGGTATGGGGTCGAATTCGTCGGCAGTGACGCCGTTGAACACGCAGCGCACGAGCCCGGCCGGCCTGCCGATGGTGCGCTGGTAGGTGTCCCGGGCAAATGCGCTCTCGAACAGGAACAGATCGGTGCGGTTCATCAGCGCGCGTTCGAGGCGGCTGTAGATCGCGCCCTTCAGCGTGTTCAGCGGGTAATGCAGCGAGCCGCCATGCGGCGTGTAGACGCGGATGGTTTGGTCGGAACGTCCCTTGAGGCGGATGAAGGCGCCGGCCTTGGCGCCGTGGCCGTGCAGGACATCGGGCTTCAGTTTTCGGATCAGGCGCATGAAATGCGCCCATACCACGAGGTCAATCGGAACCGGTTCGCGCCGGATGGCGAGGCGGTGGACGCCGAGCTTCAATCGCGGCGCGATCACCGCCAGCGCCGCTTCGGCGCGCTCGCCACCGGTCATGCTGTCGGCGATGATTCCAACGTGGTGGCCGCGGTCGGCCTGTCCGTTGGCGACATCGAGGATATGACGAAAAATTCCGCCGACCGGAGCGCGAACCGCGTGCAGGATACGAAGCGGCTGGTCTGGAGCGCCGGTCATCTCAGAACCAGCGCTCACCGACGAGCACGGTATCGCCGGGGCCGATCGGGGTGCCG
>NZ_CAXUNQ010000085.1:0-8259 GCF_964252615.1 uncultured Bradyrhizobium sp. | reverse complement strand
GCCCCATCCCGCTCCACGTCCCCCGCATTGATCAGCCACACCCGATACCCCCGCGCCTCCAGCCATGCCGTCCGCGCCGCACGATTCTGCGCGATCGCCTCGCTTTCGTCCGCATTCACGAGCTCGATCGCCACCCGCCTCACGAACGACACGAAATCCGGGATATGCCGCCCGACCGGCGTCTGGCGCCTGAACTGGCCGGCGAAGCGGCGGTCCCTCGTCAGCGCGTGCCACAGGATGCGTTCGGCGTCGGTGGGGTTTCGGCGCAGGAGGCGCGCGAGGCCGCGCACGGTGCCGCCGCTTTCGGACGGCTGCGCGCCCTGCCCGCGCTCCGCCAGCAGCGCGCGCAGGCGCGTCGCCTGTTCGCCGTCGAGCACGCCGCCCTTGGCCGGGCCCTTGCGTCCTTCCGCGATCGCCATCACCACCCCGTGCAGGGTGTGCATGTCCTGCTTGGTCGGCTCCATACGGGAAAAGATGTTGCGCAGGTTGACCAGCATGGTTTCGCGCTTCTCAGCCGGGCGCAGGAATTCGACCTTGTCGAGCTCGCGTACGAGATTGTCGAAGAAGGCCTGCATCTGGTGCTGCGAGGCGCGAATCGAGCGCTCCGGCATGGCGAACGGCAGCGCGTCCTGCGTCGCCAGCCTGAACCATTCGTATCCCATCAGCAGCACGGCCTGGGCGAGATTGAGCGAGGCAAAGGCAGGGTTGACCGGAAAGGTGACGATGCGGTCGGCGAGCGCAACCTCCTCGTTGAGCAGGCCCGCGCGCTCCCGTCCGAACAGGATCGCGGCCTGGCCGGCGGCCGCGATCTCGCGCACGATCTCCTGCGCCGCCTGCTCCGGCCCGATCACCGGCTTGGCCTGATCATGCGCGCGCGCCGTGGTCGCGAACAGCAGCGTGCAGTCGGCGACCGCGGCCTCCGCGGTGTCGAACAGCTCGACCCTTTCCAGGATGTGATCGGCGCCGGCGGCGGCGCGCTGCGCGCTCAGATTGGGCCAGCCGTCGCGCGGCTTGACGATGCGCAGCCGCGTCAGCCCGAAATTGCCCATGGCACGCGCGGCCATGCCGATGTTCTCGCCAAGCTGCGGCTCGACCAGGATCACGATCGGTCCGGCGAGATCGGCCGCAGCTTTGGTCTTGTCGGTGCCTGACATTTCCTCACTTTCGCATGCGACTTCATCCACGTCGTCCCCGCGCAGGCGCCAGTGGATGCGCATATCTCCGGCGTCATTGCCGGGCCTGACCCTATTGGATTCACACATCTCGTCATACGCGGGCCAATTCCGCGTATGACGGGATATCCGCATCCACCAGCACGACGGGGTGTTCGCGCCGGTTTTGCGCCTTTAGCGCATTTTCTCAAGCGAAATGCAAAATCAGCGCGGCGATGCGCGCCGGTCGGCTTTTACAGCCGCGTGCGCGGTGCTATAGCCCGACAGTAGCCCGTCCCGAAGCGCACCGTTCCAAAAAGGCCCTCCTCCTCATGGCAAAAATCAAGGTCCAAAACCCCGTCGTCGAACTCGATGGCGACGAGATGACCCGGATCATCTGGCAATACATCAAGGACAAGCTGATCAACCCGTTCCTCGATGTGAAGCTTGAATATTACGACCTCGGGATGGAGTACCGCGACAAGACCGACGATCAGGTCACCATCGAGGCGGCGAACGCGATCAAGAAACACGGCGTCGGCGTCAAATGCGCCACCATCACCCCGGACGAGGCGCGGGTGAAGGAATTCGGCCTCAAGCAGATGTGGAAGTCGCCGAACGGCACCATCCGCAACATCCTGGGCGGCGTGATCTTCCGCGAACCGATCATCTGCAGGAACGTGCCGCGGCTGGTGCCCGGCTGGACCAAGCCGATCATCATCGGCCGCCACGCCTTCGGCGACCAGTACCGCGCTACCGACATCAAATTTCCCGGCAAGGGCACGCTGTCGATGAAATTCACCGGCGAGGACGGCACCGTGATCGAGCGCGAGGTGTTCAAGTCGCCGGGCTCGGGCGTCGCCATGAGCATGTACAATCTCGACGATTCCATCCGCGATTTCGCCCGCGCCTCGCTGACCTACGGCCTCAACCGCGGCTATCCGGTGTATCTGTCGACCAAGAACACCATCATGAAAGTCTATGACGGGCGATTCAAGGACATCTTCGAGGAGATCTACGAGAAGGATTTCAAGAAGGATTTCGAGGCGAAGCATTTGACCTACGAGCATCGCCTGATCGACGACATGGTGGCCTCGGCGCTGAAATGGTCCGGCGGTTATGTCTGGGCCTGCAAAAATTACGATGGCGACGTGCAGTCCGATACCGTGGCGCAGGGTTACGGTTCGCTAGGCCTGATGACATCCGTGCTGCTGACGCCGGATGGCAAGGTGGTCGAAGCCGAGGCCGCGCACGGCACGGTGACGCGGCACTATCGCGAGCACCAGAAGGGCAAGGAAACGTCGACCAATTCCATCGCCTCGATCTTCGCCTGGACGCAGGGACTGTCGCATCGCGCCAAGCTCGACAGCAACGAGGACCTGGGCAGGTTCGCCAAGACGCTGGAAAAAGTCTGCGTCGATACCGTCGAATCCGGCTACATGACCAAGGATCTGGCGCTCCTGGTCGGGGCCGACCAGCGCTGGCTCTCCACGACAGGTTTTCTCGACAAGGTCGCGGAGAATTTGACCAAGGCGATGGCGGCGTAACGCCTGCCGATTACGACCGCGCCCGCTGCGGCGCCCGCGGGCCAAGCCGATCAGAATCTACTTCTTCAGAATGCCGGTCTGGGTACTGCTGAGGCTGTTGACCGCGCTGTTGGCCGCCGGGGTATTGACCGCCGGCGAAGCGGACGAGGCGGGAGCTGGATTGGTCTGATTCGCGCCCAGATTATTTCCCGTGGTGCCGTGGTTCAGCGCGTTGGAGGTATTGGAACCGGGCGAGCCGCCGGTCCCGCTGATCGTGCTGCCGTTCGAAAGCGTATTTCCGGTTGCGCCGCCGGCTCCTGTAGCGCCGGCCGCGCTGCCGGCGCCAGAACTTTGCGCATGCGCCGCCGAATAGCCGCCAAGCAGCAGGCTCAGCATTATCGCGAATATCTTCATCGAATTCTCCATGCTGGAGTACCAAATGTTGGGGCGATAAATTGTTCCTCCGGCCGGCCGTGCCGAGCGGCACGGGGCGGAGCGGCCCGTGCGCATGACGTGAGCGCATCCGCCGTTGATAATTGCTGCGCTGCGTTGACAGCCTTGCTGCGGCCGTGTTTCTCTCCTATGTGTTGACGTAAGTCGCGTCGGGAGAGATCGGCTAAGACGCCGGCGCCGAAGGAGCAACCGCCCCGGAAACTCTCAGGCAAACGGACCGCGCGATGTGATGACATCTGGAAAGAGACGCGGCCGGCGTTCGCCCGGGCGGGTCCGCCGACGGGATAATACTCTCAGGCACAGCGACAGATGGGGCTTCGGCAGGTGGTCGGGGAATTGTCCCCGCAGCCTTGCGAGGACCCTGCGATGCTCGCGCGCGACGACCCGAATTCAACCCTAAAGCAGACGCCTTTGCACGCGCTTCATGTCGCCCGCGGCGGCAGGATGGTGCCGTTCGCCGGCTATGACATGCCGGTGCAGTACGCCGCCGGCGTGATGAAGGAGCATCTGCACGCCCGCGCCCGCGCCGGCCTGTTCGACGTCTCGCATATGGGCCAGATCGCGCTGTACCCGAAATCCGGCAAGGTCGCGGATGCCGCCGCGGCGCTGGAGCGGCTGGTCCCGCAGGACGTCCTGGCGCTCGCCCCCGGCCGCCAGCGCTATGCGCAGTTCACCAACGAGGCCGGCGGGATTCTCGACGACCTGATGATCGCGAATGTCGGCAGCCATCTGGTTCTGGTCGTCAACGCCGCCTGCAAGGCCGCCGACGAAGCGCATCTGCGCGCGCATCTGTTCGAGGATTGCGTGATCGAGCCGCTGGCTGACCGCGCGCTGCTGGCGCTGCAGGGACCCGGAGCGGAAGCGGCGCTGGCGCGCTTCTGCGCGGATGTGCGGCCGATGCGCTTCATGGATGCCGGACCGCATCGCATCCAGATTGAAGGCCTGGACATCGCCTGCCTGGTGTCGCGTTCCGGCTACACCGGCGAGGACGGTTTCGAGATCTCGGTGCCGGCCCGCAACGCCGAAGCGTTGGCTGCCGCGTTGCTCGACGACGGCGACGTGCTGCCGATCGGACTAGGCGCTCGCGACAGCCTGCGGCTCGAGGCCGGGCTCTGCCTCTACGGCCACGACATCGATAGCACGACCACGCCGGTGGAAGGCGCGCTGGAATGGTCGATCCAGAAGAGCCGCCGCGATGGCGGTGTGCGCGCCGGCGGTTTTCCCGGCGCGAATTTGATTCTCTCGCAACTCGAGAACGGCGCGCAGCGCCGCCGTGTCGGACTGAAACCGGAAGGCCGCGCGCCGGTGCGCGAAGGCGCGCCCTTGTTTGCGGATCGCTCGTCCGGGAAACAGATCGGCGCGGTAACGTCGGGCGGATTCGGCCCCAGCGTCAACGCGCCGGTCGCGATGGGTTATGTGCCGGCCTCGCACGCGGCAACCGGCGGCACGGTATATGCAGAGCTGCGCGGGCAGCGGCTGCCGCTGCGCATCACGCCGATGCCGTTCCTTCCCAGCAGCTACAAACGCTAAAGGATTATCATGACGACCTTGTACACCACCGATCATGAATGGCTGCGCATCGACGGCGACGTCGCCACCATCGGCGTCACCGATTACGCGCAGTCCCAGCTCGGCGACGTGGTGTTCGTCGAACTGCCGAAGGTCGGCCGGCAGTTGAAGAGGGCGGAGGCCGCCGCCGTCGTCGAATCCGTCAAGGCGGCGTCCGACGTCTACGCGCCGATCACCGGCGAGGTGCTCGAAGTCAACGACGCGCTGGCGGCCGAACCGGCGCTGGTCAATTCCGACGCCGGCGGCCGTGCGTGGTTTTTCAAACTGAGAATCGCGGACAAAAGCCAGCTCGACGGCCTGATGGACGAGGCCGCCTACACGGCGCACACCGCGTGAACTCACCTTCGTCATGTCCGGCCTCGTGCCATGCACCCGCGTCTTGCTTTTCTGCCGGACAAGACGTGGATGGCCGGGACGAGCCCGGCCATGACGGCGAACAAAGAGAACGAACATGACGAAGCGAAAACTTTCCGAACCCGCGACCGATTTCGCGCGGCGCCATATCGGCCCCTCTCCATCCGACGTCGACGCGATGCTGCACACCGTCGCTGCGAAAAGCCTGCGCGCGCTGATGGCCGAGACGCTGCCGTCATCGATCCGCCAGAGCGCGCCGCTCGATCCCGGGCCGGCCTTGAGCGAAACCGAGGCGCTGGCGCATATGAGCGGCCTCGCCGCGCAGAACCAGGTATTCACCTCCCTGATCGGCCAAGGCTATTCCGGCACCCTCGTGCCGGCCGTGATCCAGCGCAACATCCTGGAAAATCCGGCGTGGTATACGGCCTATACACCGTACCAGCCCGAGATCAGCCAGGGCCGGCTGGAAGCGCTGTTCAATTTCCAGACCATGATCTGCGACCTGACCGGGCTCGAGGTCGCCAATGCGTCGCTGCTCGACGAGGCTACCGCCGCGGCAGAGGCGATGGCGCTGGCCGAGCGTGCGGCGCCGGCGAAGACCAAGGCCTTCTTCGTCGATTCCGAGGTGCATCCGCAGACGCTGGCGGTACTGCGTACCCGGGCCGAACCGCTCGGCTGGACGCTGGTGGTCGGCGATCCGCTCGCCGATCTCGACCAAGCGGACGTGTTCGGCGCGCTGCTGCAATATCCCGGCAGCTCCGGCGTGGTGCGCGATCTGCGCCCGGCGATCACGGCGCTGCATGACAACGGCGCGCTCGCGGTTGTCGCCGCCGATCTGCTGGCGCTGACGCTGCTGGCCTCACCCGGCGACCTCGGCGCCGATATCGCGGTCGGTTCCGCGCAGCGCTTCGGCGTGCCGATGGGATATGGCGGGCCGCATGCGGCCTATATGGCGGCGCGCGATGCGCTGAAGCGTTCGCTGCCCGGCCGCATCGTCGGGCTTTCGATCGATTCGCGCGGGACCCCCGCCTACCGCCTCGCGCTGCAGACCCGCGAGCAGCACATCCGCCGCGAGAAGGCGACCTCGAACATCTGCACCGCGCAGGTGCTGCTGGCAGTGATGGCGTCGATGTACGCGGTCTACCATGGGCCGGAGGGGCTGACGCACATCGCGAAAAACGTGCATCGCCACGCGGCCGTGCTGGCGGCGGGATTGAAGCGGCTCGGATTTGCGCCGCGCAGCGACGTGTTTTTCGACACCGTATCGGTCGAGGCCGGCGTTGGGAAAGACGGCATCGTTGCCCGCGCGCTCGAACAGAAGATCAATCTGCGGCTCGGCGAAGATTCGCTGGGCATCGCATTGGACGAGACCACCACACCCGCGATTGTCGAGGCGGTATGGCGGGCGTTCGGCGGCGCGCTGGCCTATCGGGAAGTTGAATCCGGCGTGCGCGACGCCTTGCCGGCCGGCTTGAAGCGGAGCAGCGCGTTTCTCACCCATCCGGTATTCCATGGCCATCGCTCCGAGACCGAGCTGCTGCGCTACATGCGAAAACTGGCCGACCGCGATCTGGCGCTTGACCGCGCCATGATTCCGCTGGGCTCCTGCACCATGAAACTCAATGCCACCGCCGAGATGATCCCGCTGACCTGGCCTGAATTCGGCGCCCTGCATCCGTTCGCGCCGCGCGAACAGGCTTCGGGGTATCACACGATGTTCGCCCGGCTGGAACAATGGCTATGCGACATCACAGGCTACGACGCGGTGTCGCTGCAGCCGAATTCGGGCGCGCAGGGCGAATATGCCGGCCTGCTGGCGATCCGCGGCTATCACGCGGCCCGCGGCGCGGCGCATCGCAAGGTGTGCCTGATCCCCTCCTCCGCGCATGGCACCAACCCGGCCTCGGCCAGCATGGCCGGCATGGATATCGTGGTGGTGGCCTGCGACGCGCGCGGCGACGTCGATGTGGAGGACCTGCGGCTCAAGGCGGCGCGGCACGGCAGCGATCTCGCCGCCGTGATGATTACCTATCCCTCCACCCACGGCGTGTTCGAGGAACACATCACCGAGATCTGCGACATCGTGCACGGCCATGGCGGACAGGTCTATCTCGACGGCGCCAACATGAACGCGCAGGTCGGGTTGTCGCGGCCCGGCGATTACGGCGCCGATGTCAGCCATCTCAATCTGCACAAGACGTTCTGCATCCCCCATGGCGGCGGCGGCCCCGGCATGGGACCGATCGGCGTCAAGGCGCACCTGGCGCCGTTCCTGCCGCGGCACCTCGATGGCGCGCCGCGCGCAGCCGGCGGTCCGGTTTCGGCGGCGCCGTTCGGCTCGGCGTCGATCCTCACCATTTCCTACATCTATATCCTGATGATGGGCGAAAGCCTCACGCGCGCCACCGAGATCGCGATCCTGAACGCGAACTACATTGCCGCACGACTGGATCCGCATTTTCCGGTGCTGTACCGCAACGCGCGCGGCCGGGTCGCGCATGAGTGCATCCTCGATCCGCGGCCGCTCAAGCGAACCAGCGGGGTCACGGTCGACGACATCGCCAAAAGGCTGATCGATTACGGTTTCCACGCCCCGACCATGAGCTTCCCGGTGCCGGGCACGCTGATGATCGAGCCGACCGAATCCGAATCCAAAGCGGAAATCGACCGCTTCTGCGACGCCATGATTGCGATCCGGCGCGAGATCGCGGACATCGAAGCCGGGCGCTGGAAGGTCGAAGCCTCACCGCTGCGGCACGCGCCGCATACCGTGCACGACATCGCCGATGACAACTGGGCGCGCGCCTACACGCGCGCCGAGGGCTGCTTCCCTCCGGGCACGTCCCGGGCCGACAAATACTGGTCGCCGGTGGGACGCGTCGACAATGTCCACGGCGACCGCAACCTGGTGTGCTCGTGCCCGCCGGTGGCGGACTACGCGCAGGCGGCGGAGTGAATTCCTTCGTCATGCGCAGGTTCAACCCGCGCATCCGTCAGGGTCTCGGCGTGGCCCGGCTCGTCCCTGGCATATGCACATAATTGCCGGCCTTAACTCGGCAATGACGGCCGAGATGTGCATCCGGTAGGGCTCGTCCCGGCCATCCATGTCTTTGGCGCGTGAGAAAGTAAGACGTGGAGGCCCGGCACAAGGCCACGGCTGTCCGGTTCGATTTGAGTGGACGTAGCGCATGGCATGGATTCTTCTG
>NZ_CAXUNQ010000084.1:0-11151 GCF_964252615.1 uncultured Bradyrhizobium sp. | reverse complement strand
TCGAGATGGAGCTAAAAGCAGCTTAAACATGTCCACTTTTTCGGGGGAAGATCAGAGACTTCGCAAGTTGCTGACATTGGTCATTGGAGAGGGGCACTAGTTGCACGACAAGCAACTCACCGGGCTTGCCTTTAGGTTTCTCGACTTGGCGCCGCTGGTTTTTCTCTTCCGTATTGAAGATCGGGTCGAGCAGGGGATCGGCATCTTTCACTGCTTCTTTTGCAACCTCGCGCCAAGGCAGCACAGCCTCAATCAACAGACGATCTTCACGGACTTTCCAGTCAGTCACCCGGCATGAAATAAAGACAAAGGCACGCTCGACAGCGCGGCCTAGGTCGCGAGCAAACTTCTTAAGCGCGGTGTCGAAATTCTTTCGGTTCAGCCGAGCCTCGTCGACGGAATCGAGAAAGAAATAGCCCTGCGCCGTTCCGGTACGCCAGTTCGTAAAGGCCTCCACACTTCCCGGATCAAGCGCGGCCTCGAAGCCCTGATCGGCGAGCTCTTCAATGCGGATAAAGAAGGCCGGTTTGCCTTGCGCCGAAAGTACGCTCTGCTGATTTCGGAACTCTTCGGATTTTCCGCTTGAAGCTTCTGCGAGAAGGATCACGCGGCGTTGGGAAAGCAGCTCGCTCCAGTCAAGCCAGCCGCCCAGCTTTCGGCCCCAGATGCCTAAATTCAGTGATGGTTCTTCATTCTTGCTGACGGGAGCGAAGTATCTATGGAGATCGACGAACGTCATGCACGCGCCTTAGTAGGTGACTTGGCTGGGATCGCGATCCCATCACGAGATTGCCGGTGATGCTCGCTTGCAAACTTTTTGATGAGGTCATGCCCGGATTCAGCAGCGAGGGCCTTTCAATTTTCATGTGCCAATCATGTGCCATGTAAGAAATTGTACACGACGGCAAAGCTTGGCAAGAATCGATCTAACTCGTTGGAAACATTAGCTAATGCCCAGTAGCACTTAGTACAAGCCTGCACCACATGAAAAAGCCCGCACACGGCGGGCTAATTCACTGATATCATTATCAAATCTTGGTTGCGGGGAAGCGCAGTAAACTTGCCCGAAACGCCCAAAAACCGTCGAACCGACAGCTGAAGAAATTCAGCAAGTTAAGTTGGTTGCGGGGGCTCATCCTAAACTTAGCCCGCTGTACATAGCAACCGATCTCCAAAGCATCCGAAAACCGACGTTAACGCCCTGATATCGCTAGATACCAGGGCGCTCGCGCGCGTGGATGTCCGGAGGACCAATAGGAGCGGTCAGTGGACAAACAAAAAACAGAACGCGGCAAGCCTTTTTCTATCCGCCTCACTGAAGACGAGAAAAACACCCTCCGAACGAAGGCGGCGGGGGTGCCGCTCGGGATGTTCATTCGAGAGATCATTCTCGATAAAAAGATAAAGCCGCAACTAACGCGGCGGCGGTATCCGATTAAGGATGCGGATGCTTTTGCGCGCTTGCTCGGCCTACTTGGGCAGTCCCGGATTGCTAATAACCTGAATCAACTGGCAAAGGCCGCGAACGTCGGCACGTTGCCTGTGAGTGACGAAACGGAAGCCGAGCTACGGGCCGCCTGTGCGGACGTAACCGCCATGCGGCTCCTGTTGCTAACGGCTTTGGGCATTCTGGTGATCGAGAGCGCGACGACCTCCTCGATGTCGGACGAGTTCTCCCGAAGTGCTGGAGACCCTTCCCAATGATTTTAAAAGGCTCCCAGCGCAGCGGGCCGCGCCAGCTTGCCGCCCACCTTCTAAACGACCGGGACAACGACCATGTCACCGTGCACGAACTGCGCGGCTTCATGGCCGACGACCTGTACGGGGCAATGGCAGAAGCCCAAGCGGTGTCCAAGGGCACCCACTGCAAACAGGCGGTGTTTTCGCTGAGCCTGAACCCGCCGAAGGACGGTCAAGCCAGTCTGGATGCGTTTATTGATGCCGCCGACCGGGCGGAAGCGGTCTTGGGATTGAAGAACCAGCCCCGCGCCATCGTGATTCACGAAAAGAATGGCCGCCGGCATGCCCATGTCGTCTGGTCCCGGATCGACCCGGAGGAAATGAAGGCGGTCAATCTGCCGTTCTTTAAAACCAAGCTTCGCGATCTGTCGCGGGAGCTGTATCTCGAATACGGATGGGAATTGCCCGACGGCCACAAGACCAACGGCTGGAAGAACCCGCTGAACTTCACCTTGGCGGAATGGCAACAGGCCAAACGTCTCGACCTCGATCCCCGCGAAATCAAGGCGGTGTTTCAAAGCGCATGGGAGCGGTCGGACAATGTCAGAAGTTTTTCCAACGCGCTCGAAGAGCACGGTTATTTCCTGGCCAAGGGCGACCGGCGCGGTTTGGTCGCACTAGATATCCACGGCGAAGCCTTCTCAGTATCCCGCTGGACAGGCGTCAAGGCCAAAGAGGTTCGGCAAAAGCTCGGAGATCCTGAACAACTTCCTGGCGTAGATCAAATCCGCAAGACCACGCAACAGCGTCTCTCTACGCAATTGCGGGGATTCTTGCGCGAGGACCGCGCGAACAAGGCCAAGGAACTGACCCCGTATTTGGAGGCGCGCGCCAAGATGGTCGCGGACCAGCGGCGCGAACGCGAACGGCTGGCCGCCAAGCAAGACGAACGCTGGCGCATGGAAAGCAAAGAACGCGCCCAACGCTTTGGGCGGGGCTTGCGCGCGATCATGGATTTGTTGACCGGCAAGACCGCCAACACCAAGCGCGACAACGAAAAGGAAGCTTACCAAGGGCTGCTGCGCGATCGCGCCCAGCGGGAGAATTTATTCAAAGTACATAACCAAGAACGCGAGTTGTTGCAGGAAATGATCGACAAAGTCCGATACCGCCAGCGGCAGGATCGCAAGCAACTCGCGCGGCGGATCGCTGCACTTCTGAGCGCGAAATCCATGGCTGGCGAAGAATCGAACCTCGCCCAAGAGCGACACAAAATCCGGAGACTGACAATCTGAAGTAATGCACGCGTAACCAATTAGGCACACTCTAAAGGGTCCGAGATGATTGCGTTGAAGAGTGCTCACGATGAAAGACGATTTCAACGAAGCCAGGGGCGCCAAACCGCGGCGCCGGGTGCTGCAGCAGATCGAACAGACCAAACAGACGCGAGATCAATACAAACACCCACCGCCGTCATTCGCTCAGAGCAACGAGCCATTGCCCCCAGGCACTGTCGTGGCGCAGAAAACGAGCCTGACGGAGGATGCGGCACGGAGAAAAGCGCAAATTGGCGAGAGCCTAGAACAGGCAAAGGTCGGGAAAGAGCGGCCTCTTCAGAAGCATACACTCAGGACGGAGTTCAATCGAAAAAACAAACTTTGACGTGTATGGGTCCACTTCGGCATAATAATAATATGTCTGATCACGATGATTATGAAGTGGCTGTTAAAACGTTTGATGTCCTTTCCGAAAGGACAAAAAAGCGGCTCGTGCGCGATAGCCAGGGGCGCTGGCATAATCTTGAACAATCCATTTACGTTCTGGGATATTTCGACGAAATGGTCGGATTGGCATGTGACGAAGAACGAGAGCACTTCCGACCCAACTTCGAACTTTCGCGCGCGATAATGGACGAAGCCGCCGACCAAGCCGGGCGTTCTGGCTTGCCCATCGATCTCTGCTTCCAAACGGTTGTCCTCAAATGGCACTTCGAGACAATTGAAGCGAAAGTCGATGCCGAGATGACGAAACGCAAATCGTAATTCCCCGAGTCTTTCCTCAGATCCCAGTAGGGTAAAGTGCAATGCCAGTGGACAGGCCCTTCCCGCCACGAGGGACAGAGCGACCAGGACCACATGAAACGCAACCGCGCGGCATGTGGGAACCGGCATACCAGTTCGTCGATGATTGGCATTATAACGAACGCCATACCCCCGATAAAATTCTGTTGGGCAGTCACGAAGGCCGTTTACTTGGTCGCGCCGATGACCGCCACATTGTAACGATCGCCGGAAGCCGCGCCGGAAAGTCGCGGAGCGTGCTCATTCCAAACCTCAAGCGTTATCCGGGCTCCGTTGTCGTCATCGACCCAAAAGGTGAACTCGCGCTTGAAACCGCTACCATGCGCGAAAAGATGGGACACAATGTTTTCATACTAAATCCGTTTCGCGTCATGGAGTGGGATACCGATGGACATGACCCCTGCGTCGAACTGATCAATTCGCCCAAAGACAATATGCCGGCGGACGCGGCGCAACTCGCGGACGCGCTCATCATTGATAATGAAAAATCGCCGCATTGGACCGATTCCGCCAAGAACTTGATTGTCGGCTTGCTGCTTCATGCGATATCGGCCGACCCGAGCGGCCCCTCGATGAAAACACTTCGGCGCCAGATAAGCCGGACCAACGAACTACACGACTTGCTGGAGGCAATGGCGCTCAACGATGCATTCGACGGCGGCGTTCAAAACATTGCCCTCTCATTTCTTGGAAAATTTCAGCATGGCGGCATCCCGACCGAAGAAATGCTCTCCATACTCTCAACGGCTGATGCTCAGACGCGCCGCCTCGATGACCTGGAGAATGTTTTTGCTAAACAGGATGTGGACTTGAACGGTTTAAGTTCGAGCGAAACTCCTACCACAATCTATCTGATCCTGCCGGCCATGCGCATCGCGACACATGCGCGCTGGCTGCGGGTCTTCATATACCAGCTTTTGGCCGCGCTCGAACGTAAGCCCATGAAGGGCCTACCGCTGCTGTTGATCCTGGAGGAGTTCGCGGCATTAGGACACATGAAGAGCGTCGAGGCCGCCGCAGGATATTTTGCGGGCTTCGGCGTTAAGCTTTGGACGGTGTTGCAGGATTTGACGCAAATCCAAACCCATTACCCAAAATCGTGGGAAACATTCTTAGGGAATGCGGGGGTCATTCAGACATTCGGCAATATGGACGTGACGACAACGCGATATCTCTCCTCGCTGCTTGGGGACACGACGGTGGTCGAGCAACAAAAAAATTTCGCGTCGTCGAGCCAGTTTGCTCAAGGGGACGACGGAATTCGCGAAAACATCCGCTCGGTGCCGTTGCTGACGCCATCCGAGATCAGGTATTTCTTCGCAAGAGAGACAGGCCGCCAATTACTGATTACGCCCGAATACCTGCCACTTTTCATTGATAGGTTACCGAACGATGACCGAATTTGAATTTGAAAAAGCCCGTTTTGACTTTAAGCCCATCCGCGAATTTGCGCCGGACAAGACGTTGGTCGCCGCGGGCCTGCAATGGTGGGAAGATAGGCACGCGCAAAACTATTGGACGCAGCAGATCAAGATTTGGCTGATAGCCGGCGCGGTGCTCATATTAATGTTCAGCCTCGTGCCGCTATTCGTGGGCGTTTGGCTCATCGCCATTCCGATGCTTCTCGCTGTGGCTGGCTGCGTAGGCGGTATCGTCTATTTAAAGCGGCTCCCGAATTGGCGCTATCGATCAATCATATTCAAGAAGGGCGGCGAGATGATTGCGCCGCAAGGCTTTCCGAGCGCGGAAACGTTTCACACCATCGAGGGCTTCGATTTCCGGTCCATCCGGACCATTGAGAAGTACCGGAACCCGCTCGCGGGAGGGTTCGATGTTAATTTGTTCTTGCACAAGGGCGATATGATTACGGTCGCCTTGGCGCTGCATGACGCGGCAGCGCATAAAGTCGCGGTTCAACTCAATCAAGCCTGGAGAGAAATGCTCCAAGCGGAGGTGGAAGAAGAAGTCCTCAATAGAAGCCGGCGCGACGGGAGCCCGCCGCGCCGTAGATAGACTTCAGGTCTGCGCGGATTCGGCAGTTTCACCTTCAGTCAATTCGCGGATAACGGTACGGCCGACGACGGGATAGGCGTCGAATTTCAGCGTGAACCCCTTTCCGTCGCGATTGGCCCATGCGGCACCGACCCTGATCCAGCGGCCTTTGTCGGCCTCGCCGATGACTTGCCAGATGAGATGCGTGGGGCGTTTGCTTTCGTTCTTGATGGTCATTGGTCACTCCATTGTTTGAGGTTTCACCGAACACACCGTGTCCGGCTGATGGGTGACAAAAGGACCGGCCCATAAGGCCGGTGCATCAAACACCAAGGCGAAGCCGAAGCACGCGAACGCGAGAACGGAGCTGCACGAAGGAAGCGAGTTGTGTTGAAGCGCCGGGCGGGACCGGTCAGGCACACAGCACACGGACGGACACGGCTTGCTTTTGGAGATATCCAATACTTCGGACTGAGAACAACCAAAAGGCACCTCAGATTATCGCGCTGCGGTTGAAAATTCTTGGCACCGGTAGTAAGTCAGGACGATGAAACTCTGAGGTTAAAATGGGACTTGGGCTGGCCTTGGCTATTGCGGCCTTGATTGGAGCCGCAGGAAAATTCATCGACGATTTCTATGTTCCTGACGAGCAGAAAAATACGATCGCCGCAAAACTGTCGGTCGCGTTTGAGCGCGTGGATAAGATTCGAATTCCTGACGTGCCAATTCGCATGGCGTCGTGGTTCTTTCAAAAAGACTCAGATGAGCGCTTCATTCAACGAACCATCGGTCCATTTTCCTTATTTTATGTTCTATTATTGTTATTTTATTTCGGCATATCCAGCCAAAGGACATGGCTCGGATTGCTATTGGCATTCTGCGGCAGTTTCGTCATATCGTTCGTAAGTGTAGTTTTCGCTTACTTACCCGCGCGTTGGATGTACATCCAATTGTCGACAAGCTCTTGGCGGGTTCTGAACTGGCTCTCAATCCCGCTATCTGTATTTCTTCCGCTGTGGCTGCTGCCCAAATTGATCCGATATTTGAACAGTTCGGCTCCAGGGCCTATCGCGATGGAAATTATCGCTGTGCTGATAATATTCGCCGCATTGCCGTTTTTGATGGTTTCGTTTTTTATCGCGCTTGCCTATCTCGCTAAAATAGCCGTTAGTTCTGTAAACTTTGTATCTAAGCACCTTTTGCACAAATCGTACGAATCCAAGAAGCCGTTTACTTACGCTGGAGCGTGCCTTGGCCTGTTGATTGCGATTGGGAAGGTGGTCGATGAAGCCCTGAAGGCGTTCGCTTAGGGAACCTACCACATGCGTGCCGCGATCTCGCGTTCTTCGTCGCCCAGGGCCTGAAGATAGATGGCAGTGGTTTCCATGCGAGAATGCCCGAGCCAACGTTGGACCAAGTTAATCGGAACCCCCGAACGGATTGCGTGAATGCCGAACCCGTGACGCAGGCCCTTTGGTGTGGCGTGGATGCCGGGGCCTATTTGCGCCTCGGCCATGACCGACTTCACGAGTTGCCAAGCGCGGCTGCGCGACCATGTCCAAAGACAACGATCGGCCAGAGCGCTGATGCCGTGAACCGCTTCGAGTTCATTTAATAAATCCGCTGGAACCGGCACCTCGCGGATGACCACAGCGCCATTCCGCCGTTTCAGCGACCGCAGCGCAATAAAGCCCGCGCCGGCTTCGACCGACCTACCCCGCACATCTAGCGCCTCCGAAATCCGGCATCCCGTGGAGGCAAGTGTCAGACAGAAGGTGCGTAATTCAGCACGAGGGCAGACGCGCGCGGCGGCGATGAATTGCGCCCGCTCGGCCGGCGTCAAATATTTGCGCTGGCCGGCGCTGGTATAGAGTGAGGTGAATTGTGCAGTGCGACCGCTCATGACACTCATCCGAAGCCGCTCAACGGCGTCGGTGAGACAGTCTTGCCTATTCTGTTGAATTACCCGGAAGCAGGCCGAGATTGCGGCCCATTCGCTCCACTGAATAGCGAGAAATCTAACATTCGGAATAAGCATTCGCAAGCGCTGACAATGCTTTGTGCTGGCCATGCGACAGAATAGGCAATTCTGTTCGATGCATCCGGAAGATCAAGAACTCCAAGCTCGCCGATAGCCTCCTGCCACATGGCGCGAGGCTATTTTGATTCCGGATAAGGGCGAAAGGAAACGCCGCCCTACAAAGCTCAGGAGAATTCCATGCAGCGCTTGCAAAGCAGCGCTGTTGTCATGGTTACGTCGCTCATTCTTGGCGGCGCGGCTCGTGCTCAACAGCCAGCCATTCAGTGGAAGCAGACCATCAACGTCCCGAAGGGACTCAATCTTCCCAGAGACACCAAGGTCGATATTCTCGGGATCGAGCTAGGCGACACTTACGATGAGGTGAAGGCCAAGCTTGAGCGCCTTTTGGCGGAAAGCACACCGCCGAAACCAAAAGAGCCCCCAGTTACGCAAGCGGCGCCAAAGGCGCCGCAGAGCTCGGCCGGATCGTCGCTCATCGCGCCGTCCATCAACATTGCGCAGATGGATGCGCATCGCCTCGGCACCATGGCCGATAAGGAAATGCAGGTTCAAGGCCAACTCTCAGGCGCAAGCGGCGCGCCACCCTTGAATGAGAGCAAGGTCGAGATGTACCTGCAGATCAACAGCGAGCGCATCGTCGTGAGCTACGTCGATGGTTTTGCATTGGCGCGCGACCTGAACGCGCGACCCGCGAAGGCTGGCAAGTGATTGACACCCTCGCCGATCGAGCCATTTCGGGCGCAAGCCTCATTCGGCCTGACGTGCAGAAATTGCTTCTTGGCATTCGCAACCGGGATTTCGATGTCATCCTTTCGGAATCTTTGGATCGTTTGAGTCGAGATCAAGAACACATTGCCCACATTTATAAGCGTGCCCGGCATGCGAGAATTAAGATTGTCACTCTTGCGGAAGGCGAGATCAACGAGTTGCATATCGGCTTGAAGGGCACGATGGGCGAACTCTACCTCAAAGATTTAGCGCAAAAGACCCATCGCGGCTTAGAGGGCGTGGCGCTTCTAGGCAAGAGCGCCGGCGGCAAATCCTACGGGTACGATTGCGTAATAAAGCACGACATTCGCGGTGAAAGAATTGCCGGCGATCGTACCATCAATCTGGATGAAGCCGCAGTCATCAAGCGCATCTTCTTGGATTACGTGGGCGGCAAATCGCCCAAACAGATTGCATTCCAATTGAACAATGAAAGCATCCTCAGTCCTCGCGGCGGCGCCTGGGGGCAATCAACTATCAACGGTAATCGCAAGCGTGGCACCGGCATATTGAACAACGAGCTCTATATCGGCCGCCAAGTCTGGAACCGCCAGCAATTCACTAAGGACCCTGACTCCGGCAAACGCTGCGCGCGATCACGTCCGGATTCTGAAGTTGTCAGCGTCGAAGTGCCCGAACTTCGAATACTGGATCAAGACCTTTGGGATAAGGCCAAGGCCGTCCAGAAGAAGCTGGAATACAAAAAAGGAGAGTTCTGGACGGCGCAACGTCCCAAGGGACTCTTCTCGTACCTGATCAAGTGCGCCAAATGCGGCGGCGGGTATTCGAAAATCTCAGCGACGCATCTTGGATGCTCGACCGCGCGTAACAAGGGAACTTGTGACAACCGCCTAAACATTCGCGCTGATGAACTGGAAGAGCGCGTTCTTGGCGCTCTGCGCGGTCGGCTCATGAATGACGCCCTTTGCAAAGAATTTTGTCAGGAATACACGGCGCATCTGAACCGCGTCCGCATGGAACACAACGCGTCAATCGCGGGGTACCAGAGCGAGTTCGAGAAGAACAAGCGCGAAATCGACAAACTGATTGATGCGATAACAAGAGGGGTTGATCCCCTCCAGGTCAAAGATCGCATTAATGCGCTTTCGGAAAGACAGCGCGAGATTGAGAGTCGGCTGGCCCGAACTGAGCCTGCGCCTGTGCTGATTCATCCCAGCATGGCGCACCGCTACCATGTGTCGGTGCAGAATCTGATCGAATCGCTGAACGAACCGGAACAGCGTGAGACCTCAGCGGCGCTAATCCGCAAATTGGTCGAAAAAATCGTTCTTACGCCAAAACCGGACGATAGTGGACTGACCGTGGACCTTTACGGCGATCTTGCGGGAATTCTTCAAGCATCTGTCGGCCATCTGCCCAGCAGCGAAAAAATAGGCACCCCCCGGGAGGGGGATGCCAAACAGCAAGTTAAGTTGGTTGCGGGGATAGGATTTGAACCTATGACCTTCAGGTTATGAGCCTGACGAGCTACCGGGCTGCTGTATCCCGCGCCAATGAGAAACGTCTTTTTAATCTGATGCTTAGCGGATGGCAAGGCATTTGTTCCTTAGCTAGCAGCGCGTTTTGGGCCCATTTTGGGCCCACGGGCTGAAGTATATGAGGTGGAACAAGCGGCCATTCTTTAATCTAGCTAAAATACCGGGTCTCGGCCCGGGCGTTCCCACAATGGGTGGCGAAATTGACGCGGCGTAGCCGAAGGCACCCCGGTTGAGAGCCAAGATGATTGACGACGACCTTCGTCTTCGCGCCAAACGTCTCCTAGACGGTCAGCGCCGCGCCGACGATCTTGATCGATTTTTCCTCGACCTTCGCGAACGAACCCACGGCCGCGCCAGTTTTCGTGAAATTGGAGATTTCGTGGCGCATCGCGGTCAACGCGACAAGGGGCCACTTACGCAGATAGCGCGGGATGTGATCACGAGCGTCAGCGTCTGGAGCCTTGGTTTTCGCGGTAAGAGGCCAACCTACCCCGAACTTGCGCTGGCCGCACGCGCCAACTTCCGACTAGCTTCCGACAAGCAGCTGAAGGATGGATGTGGCTTACGGAGGCCCGCCGTTAAAAGGATACTAGATGCCGCGCTTCCAAGATTGGAGGTCGGCGGACCAATTCAGGACGAAGAACTTCCAATCCTTCTCTATCTCGGCAACCGCTTTATTTGGAAGCCTGCCTTTACGGACGAACAGGTGATCAAAGAATTCTGTGACGTTTTGATATTGAACAGGATCGTTTCAGGTAAGGACCGCCGCGGACTACAAGACGTGGGCAATTTCATCATACTCCATGCTCTGGCGAGAATGCACGGAACTACCATCGCTCTGGAAACCGGCGGCAGCGCAGAACTGCTTGCTGGATATGCGAACCAACATGGCCATTTGGAAGTGAAGGTGCAGATTGAGTTTAACGATGCACTGAAGCCCATTTCATCTCCGGTCTGCATGTTTTTGACGAAGCTGAAACCCGAAGAACATTGCGACGCCACCCTTCTAGCTCCAGCCGACGATTATCTTGCCAGTGATCTTCCCCCGAAAAAGTGGACATGTTTAAGCTGCTTTTAGCTCCATCTCGAT
>NZ_CAXUNQ010000083.1:0-11734 GCF_964252615.1 uncultured Bradyrhizobium sp. | reverse complement strand
AGGTTCCGGAAATCGTCATGGCGGCCGGCACGTCGATCATCACCGAGCGCTCGCCCTATATCGTGCGCACCTCATTCACGCTGGCGCAGTCGTCCACCATCATCGGCGACTGGGCGGCGAAGAACGGCATCAGGAAGGTGGCGACGCTGACGTCGGATTACGCCCCCGGAAATGACGCGCTGACCTTCTTCAAGCAGAATTTTACCGCCGGCGGCGGCGAAATCGTCGAAGAGGTCAAGGTGCCGCTGGCCAATCCCGACTTCGCGCCGTTCCTGCAGCGCATGAAGGACTCGAAGCCCGACGCGGTGTTCGTGTTCGTGCCGGCGGGGCAGGGCGGCAACTTCATGAAGCAGTACGCCGAGCGCGGCCTCGACAAATCCGGCATCAAGGTGATCGGTCCCGGCGACGTGATGGATGACGATCTGCTCAACGGCGTGGGCGACGCCGCGCTCGGCACCGTCACGGCGCATCTGTATTCGGCAGCCCATCCCTCCGTGATGAACAAGGAGTTCGTCGCCGCCTACAAGAAGGCGTTCAACACGCGCCCGGGCTTCATGGCGGTCAGCGGCTATGACGGTATCCATCTGATTTACGAAGCCCTGAAGAAAACCGGCGGCAAGACCGACGGCGACGCCCTGATCGAAGCGATGAAGGGCATGAAGTGGGAAAGCCCGCGTGGCCCGATCTCGATCGATCCGGAAACCCGGGACATCGTGCAGAACATCTACATCCGCAAGGTCGAGAAGGTCGACGGCGAACTCTACAACGTCGAATTCGCAACCTTCGAGGCGGTCAAGGATTCCGGAAAGACGAAGAAGTAATAGTTGTCGCTGAACTCAACGTCCGTGACCGAATCGTTCGCTGAACTCGTCATGCCCGGGCTTGTCCCGGGCATCCACGTCTTTCTTCGCAACGTCCGCCAAAGGAAATACGTGGATGGCCGGGACAAGCCCGGCCATGACGGAAAAAACTGAAATTCCCTAGTCCTGGACAAATCCGCCACATGACCACCCTTTTCACCATCCTGTTCGACGGCATCGCCTACGGCATGTTGCTGTTCGTGCTGGCGTGCGGGCTGGCGGTGACGCTCGGGCTGATGAACTTCGTCAACCTCGCGCATGGCGCGTTCGCGATGACCGGCGGCTATGTCTGCGCCGTGCTGGTGAATAACTCCGGCTGGCCGTTTTTCGCCGCATTGCCGCTGGCGTTCGTCGCAAGTGCCGCGATCGGCGTGGTGCTGGAGCGTTCGCTCTATCGTCACCTTTACACGCGCAGCCATCTCGACCAGGTACTGTTCAGCGTCGGCCTCGTCTTCATGTCGGTGGCGGCGGTCGATTACATCATGGGATCGTCACGGATTTTCATCCGGCTGCCGGCCGCGCTTGAAGGGCAGATCGACTTCTTCGGCGTCGGCATCGGCCGCTACCGGCTCACGATCATCGTGATCTGCGGACTGCTGACGGCGGCGCTGCAACTGATCCTGGCGCGAACCCGGTTTGGCAGCCGCTTGCGCGCGGCGGTCGACGATCCCCGCGCCGCCTCGGGGCTCGGCATTAACGTGCCGCAGGTGTTCGCGTTCACTTTCGCTTTCGGATGCGGCCTTGCCGGCCTCGGCGGCGCGCTGAGCGCCGAAATTCTCGGGCTCGATCCGTATTTCCCGCTGAAATTCATGATCTATTTTCTGATCGTCGTCACCGTCGGCGGCTCCTCGAGCATCACCGGGCCGTTTCTGGCTTCGCTGCTGCTCGGCGTCGGCGACGTCGCCGGCAAATATTACGTGCCCAAACTGGGGCCGTTCGTGATCTACACCATCATGATCGTGATCCTGATCTGGCGCCCGAACGGCCTGTTCGGCCGCACTGCGGCGCGCTGATGGCGATGGCGGAAACCTCGGACGTGTCCCGCCTTGCTGTCGCCGGCGCGCGCTGGCATCCGGCCGAAATCGCGTTCTGGCTTGTCGCGCTGGCATGCGCGTTCCTGTTTCCATCCCGATATCTGATCATGACCGACATCCTGCGGCTGGCGCTGTTTGCGCTGTCGCTCGATCTGATCCTCGGCTACGCCGGGATCGTTTCGCTCGGTCACGCGGCATTTTTCGGCGTCGGCGCCTATAGCGCCGGGCTGCTTGCGCTGCATGGGATCGTCAACGAACCGCTGCTGGCGTTGCTTCTCGCCGGCCTTGCCGCGACGGCGGTCGGCTTTTTCACCAGCTTCCTGGTGATCCGCGGCGTCGATCTGACCCGGTTGATGGTGACGCTGGGGATCGCCTTGCTGCTGGAAGCGCTGGCGGAACGTTTTTCCAACATCACCGGCGGCACCGACGGACTGCAGGGCATCGAAATGCATCCGATCCTGGGCCTGTTTGCTTTCGACATGTTCGGCAAGACCGGATTCTTCTACTCCCTCGGCGTGCTGTTCGTGCTGTTCCTGCTGGCACGGCGGATCGTGAATTCCCCGTTCGGCCTGTCGCTGCGCGCGATCCGCAACAATCCGCTGCGCGCCGCGGCGATCGGCGTCCCGGTCAACCGCCGCCTGATCGCGGTCTACACCTTGGCCGCGTTCTACGCCGGCATTGCGGGCGCGCTGTTCACCCAGACCACGGCGCTGGCCTCGCTGGACGTGTTCTCGTTCGAACGATCGGCCGATCTGATGCTGGTGCTGGTGATTGGCGGCACCGGCTATCTCTACGGCGGACTGATCGGCGCGGTGGTGTTCAAGATGCTGCAGGAAGCGTTCTCGACACTCACCCCGCAATACTGGCAGTTCTGGATCGGCCTCGTGCTGGTGGTGATCGTGCTGCTCGGCCGCGCGCGGATGCACCGCTGGGCGTTGTGGCTGCCGAACCTGATCATCAAGCAGGTCGCGGGACGCAAGGCCGTCGTCGCCGTTCCCGAGAGCGACGCGTCATGACGATCGCGCTGGAAACCAGAGGGCTGGAAAAGCAGTTCGGCGGCCTGAAAGTCACCCGCAACTTGTCGCTGAAGATCGCAGCCGGCGCGCGCCATGCGCTGATCGGCCCCAACGGCGCGGGAAAGACCACCGTGATCAATCTTCTGACCGGCGTGCTCAGGCCCAACGGCGGGCGCATCCTGCTCGAAGGCAGCGACATCACCGATCTGCCGGTGCACATGCGCGTCACCCGCGGCCTGTCGCGCACCTTCCAGATCAACCAGCTCTACGCCGATCTCACGCCGCTGGAGACTATCGGGCTTGCGGTTTCGGAACGTCTGGGCCGCGGCGGCGACTGGTGGCGCCGGATGGGTACGCGCGACGACGTCAATATCGAGATCGCCCAGAACCTCGCACGCTTTCATTTGCTTGACGTGATGAATGAGCCGACCGCGACGTTGCCTTATGGCAAGCAGCGTCTGCTCGAAATCGCGGTGGCGATTGCCACCAAACCACGCGTGCTGCTGCTGGACGAGCCCGCCGCCGGCGTTCCCGAAAGCGAGCGCCACGACATTCTGGCGGCAGTGGCGGCATTGCCGCGCGACGTCACGGTGCTGCTGATCGAGCACGACATGGACCTGGTGTTCTCGTTCGCAGACCGGATTTCGGTGCTGGTCAACGGCGCGCTGCTGGTGGAAGGCCTGCCGGCCGAAGTGGCGCGCGATCCGCAGGTCAAGGCCGTGTATCTCGGCGAGGCCGCCGATGTCTGATCTGTTGTGCATCGACAATCTTCGCGCCGGCTATGGCGAGGCGGTGGTGCTGCCCGCGATGTCGCTTAATCTCGCCGAGAGCCAGGTGCTGGCGCTGCTGGGCCGCAACGGCACGGGCAAGACCACGCTGATCAACTCGATCGTCGGCATTACCCGGCGCTTCAGCGGCACCGTCACGCTGGGCGGACAGGACCTGACATCGATGCGGCCGGACCAGCGCGCCCGCGCCGGGATCGGGTGGGTGCCGCAGGAGCGCAACATCTTCCGCTCCTTGACGGTGGAAGAGAACATGACGGCGGTGGCGCAGCCGGGGCCGTGGACGGTGACGAAGGTCTACGAGATGTTCCCGCGCCTTGCCGAACGCAAGAACAATTTCGGCAACCAGCTTTCGGGCGGCGAGCAGCAGATGCTGGCGATCGGCCGCGCGCTGACGCTCAATCCAAAGCTGCTGCTGCTCGACGAGCCGACCGAAGGGTTGGCGCCCATCATCGTCGAGGAACTGTTGAAGGCGCTCGGTACCATCACCCGCGCCGGCGGCATCTGTTCCATCATCGTGGAGCAGAACGCGCAAAAGATTCTCAAGCTCGCCGACCGCGTTGTGATATTGGAGCGCGGCAGCATCGTGCACGACGCGGCGAGCGCCGAGCTGAAGGCCGATCCTGCGGTGCTGGAACGTTTTCTGGGCGTGGCGGGTGCCGCGGGGCATTGAGCTGAGGTTTTTTAAGGGAGTAAACCATGCAACGAACAAAAGCCCCCTTCCGCGCCGACGAGGTCGGCAGCCTGCTGCGCCCGCTGCGCATCAAGCAAGCCCGCGCCAGACTGGAGAAAGGCGAAATCTCCGCTGACGATTTGCGCAAGGTCGAGGACAGCGAGATCGAAAAGGTCGTGCACAAGCAGGCGCAGATCGGCCTTAAGCTCGCCACCGACGGCGAATTCCGCCGCTCATGGTGGCATTTTGACTTCCTCAAGCATCTCACCGGCTGCGAACTGTTCCATCCGGATGAAGGCATCCAGTTTGCGGGCGTGCAAACGCGGCACGATGCCATCCGCGTGACCGGCAAACTGGATTTTTCCGAGCAGCATCCGATGCTGGATCATTTCCGCTTCCTGAAGAAGCATGCCGATATCGCGCATGTGACGCCGAAGATGACGATCCCATCGCCCGCGGTGCTGCACTTCCGCGGCGGCCGCAAGGCGATTTCGAAAGCAGTCTATCCCGACCTCGAGCCGTTCTTCGAGGATCTCGGCAAAGCCTACCGCAAGGCGGTGCAGGCGTTTTACGACGCCGGCTGCCGCTATCTGCAGTTCGACGACACCGTCTGGGCCTATCTGTGCTCGCAGGACGAGTTGGAGAAGGCCCGCGAGCGCGGCGACGATCCGGACGGCCTGCAGCAGATCTACGCGCGCGTGATCAATTACGCGATCGCCGAACGGCCCGACGACATGACAATCACCACCCATGTCTGCCGCGGCAATTTCCGCTCGACCTGGATTTCATCGGGCGGTTACGAGCCGGTGGCGGAAACCATGCTGGCCGGCACCAATTACGACGGCTATTTCCTGGAATACGATTCCGATCGCGCCGGCGGATTCGAGCCGCTGCGGTTCCTGCCCAAAGGCAACAAGATCGTGGTGGTCGGCGTCATCACCTCGAAATTCGGCGAACTGGAAAACAAAGACGACATCAAGCGGCGGCTGAACGAAGCCGCGAAATTCGCGCCGCTGGACCAACTTGCCGTTTCGCCGCAATGCGGCTTCGCCTCGACCGAGGAGGGCAACATCCTGTCCGAGGACGAGCAATGGGCGAAGCTGAAGCTCGCGGTGGACGTGGCAGAGGAGATGTGGGGGTAGGTCCTCGCGCGGCGACACAGCGGGTCCCGGTTCTGCGAAGCGGCATGAGGAAACTTCGCCCGGGGACCCGGAAGGTCGTCGTTGCCCGGCTCGACCCTACGGGACACACACATCTCGCCGTCATTGCCGGGCTTGACCTGGCAATCCATCTTTCTTGAAAAAATTCTTGCGAAGAAGGATGGATACGCCGGTCGAGCCCGCATACGACGCAGCGTGTGTTGGCGTCATGACCGCATCCGCAGTCCTGCACATTCCCCCGATGGGCAGATGATGTTAGGACAGCTACGCCCGCGCCGCTGCCCACTCATGTGCCACTCACGGCCCGATGAAAAACGACCAGATCCTGGCCCTGATTTCCGAATTCTGCCGCCAGGCCGACATGGCGGAGTCGACGTTCGGCCGCCGGGCCGTCAATGACGGCAAACTGGTGCATCGGTTGCGCGAAGGCAAGCGGATCACGATCGACACGCTGGACCGGATTCAGGCCTTCATCGCCGCATCGATGCCGGGCGGCGTGCCGCCGCCGCGCGGGCTCGAAGTTCCGCCGGAGAAGCGCGACCCCCGCGGCAACTTCAGGTTTTTCGAGAACCGGCAGAAATACCTGCTGTTTGTCCATACCTGCAGCGAAAAGCGGGTAATCGCCGAACGGGTGGCGCTGGAGCTGTCCAGCATCCACCCCCGGCCTCCGGGATTGAGGGTGTTCGACGCAGGGGTCGGCGACGGCACAGTGCTGGCGCGGCTGATGCGCCTGATGCATGGCCGGTTCCCGCATATGCCGTTCTATATTGCCGGCAAGGAACTCAGCCTTGAGGATGTCCGGCTGAGTCTGGACAAGGTGCCCGACCGGCTGTTCGAGCACCCGGCGACGGTATTCGTGCTGACCAACATGTACTACGCCGAGGCGCCGTGGCTGACGCCGGTGTCGCCGGCGGCCGCATCCGGGATGATCTGGCGCGAGGTCGCGTTGCGCGGGGCTTCGTCGGGTGAATTCGAGGCCCAGATCGCCGAATTGGGGCCGTTTCTGGAGGAAAACTGGCGGGCCAGTGTCAGCCCGCGCTCGGGCATGCCGATCTATGAGCGTCCGGTGGCTCTGATCCTGTACCGCGAGGATCACCGTTTCCTGCTGGACCAGATTATTCCCCGCGCCGGCCGTACCGAGGCCAATTTCGACCTGATCGTCGCTTCGCAGCCCTACCGGGCCAAATCCTCGGTGAATTTCCGGGCCAAACGCATCATCGCGCCGCTGGCGCGGGCGCTGCGGGCCGGGGGCCGGCTGATCGGCATTCACTCCCACGGGCAGGATCCCGGACTGGAGATCATCCAGGCGGTCTGGCCCGGAGAAAACCCTTTCTCCGTGAGCCGTCATGAGCTATTGCGCGCAGTGAAATACGAGCTTGGTTCGGCCGGGCGAGACCTGAACTTTAATGCCTATGCCGATAACCGTTCGATCTTCCGTTATGATATGGAGGCGCTGCCCAATGAGGTCACAGGTTCGATCGGGACCTCGACGGCCTTTGCGGCATGGAACGCGGCGGTGTATGTCGCACAAATCGAAGACGACCGGTTGACGGAAATGACTGAGAGCGGCCGCACCCTCGACGCCACCAGGGAAGTTCTGCGCAAGCACAACGGGCTCTGGTTCTACGACGAATCCTACGTCATCTCGCGCCGTCGCGACTGACATTCTTGAGACACCATGGTGAAGAACCGCCGTCCGAGGCGGGAAGGGGTTGGTTTGATGCGCGGGTCTTATCTTTTTACCAGTGAATCGGTTTCCGAAGGTCATCCGGACAAGGTATGCGACCGGATTTCAGACGAGATTGTCGATCTGTTTTTTCGCGAAGGCCCGAAGGCGGGAATCGATCCCTGGGCGATTCGCGCCGCCTGCGAGACGCTTGCCACCACCAACAAGGTGGTGATCGCCGGCGAAACCCGCGGGCCGAAGTCGGTCACCAACGATCATATCGAGAGCGTGGTCCGCGACGCTATCAAGGACATCGGCTACGAGCAGGACGGCTTCCACTGGAAGACCGCCGATATCGATATCCTGCTGCACCCGCAGTCCGCCGACATCGCGCAGGGCGTCGATGCGCTGCAGCCGGGCGCCAACAAGGAAGAGGGTGCGGGCGATCAGGGCATCATGTTCGGCTACGCCACCGATGAGACGCCCGAATTGATGCCGGCGCCGATCCATTACGCCCACAAGATTCTGCGGCTGATTTCAGAAGCCCGGCATGCGGGCGTCGAGAAGGTGCTGGGGCCGGATTCCAAGAGCCAGGTCACGGTGCAATACGAGAACGGCAAGCCGGTCGGCGTGCGCGAGATCGTGGTATCGCACCAGCATCTGGTCGAGGACATGACCTCGAACCAGGTCCGCGAGCGCGTCGAGCCCTATGTACGTCAGGCGCTGCCGGATGGCTGGATCAGCGACAAGACCATCTGGCACATCAATCCCACCGGCAAATTCTTTATCGGCGGTCCCGACGGCGATTCCGGCCTGACCGGCCGCAAGATCATCGTCGATACCTATGGCGGCGCCGCCCCGCATGGCGGCGGCGCGTTCTCCGGCAAGGATCCGACCAAGGTCGATCGCTCGGCGGCCTATGCCGCGCGCTATCTCGCCAAGAATATCGTCGCGGCGGGACTGGCCGGCCGCTGCACCCTGCAGCTCGCTTATGCGATCGGCGTGGCGCGGCCGCTGTCGATCTATATCGACACCCACGGCACCGGCGAGGTGAGCGAGGACAGACTGGAGAAGGCGGTAGCGGAAGCCATGGATCTGACGCCGCGCGGCATCCGCACCCATCTCGACCTCAACCGGCCGATCTACGCCCGCACCTCGTCGTACGGCCATTTCGGCCGCACCCCGGACAATGAGGGCGGCTTCAGTTGGGAAAAGACCGATCTGGCCGAGGCGCTCAAGCGCGCGGTGTGAGTATTTGAGCAGGCTACGACACACTTAAGCCGTCATGGCCGGGCTTGTCCCGGCCATCCACGTCTTCGTTTCGTGGCCAGGACGTGGATGCCCGGCACAGGGCCGGGCGTGACGAGAGAATCAGGAAAAATCAAATGACCGCCACTGCCAAGAAGCCCGCTTTCACCGACTACATTGTCAAGGACATCGGTCTCGCCGAATTCGGCCGCAAGGAAATCTCGATCGCCGAAACCGAGATGCCCGGCCTGATGGCGACGCGCGAGGAATACGGCCCGACCCAGCCCCTGAAGGGCGCGCGGATCGCGGGCTCGCTGCACATGACGATCCAGACCGCGGTGCTGATCGAGACGCTGGCGGCCCTCGGCGCCGACATCCGCTGGGTCTCCTGCAACATCTATTCGACCCAGGATCACGCCGCGGCCGCGATCGCCGCGGCCGGCATTCCGGTGTTCGCGGTCAAGGGCGAGAGTCTCACCGAATACTGGGACTACACCGCAAGACTGTTCGACTGGCACGGCGGCGGCACGCCCAACATGATCCTCGATGACGGCGGCGACGCCACCATGCTGGTGCATCACGGGCTGCGCGCCGAGAATGGCGACACCGTATTCCTCGACCAGCACAATTCGGAGGAAGAGGAGGTGTTCTTCGCGCTGATCAAGCGCCTGCTGAGGGAAAAGCCGAAGGGCTGGTTTGCCGAGATCGCGAAAAACATCAAGGGCGTTTCGGAAGAGACCACCACCGGGGTGCACCGTCTGTACGAGATGGAGAAGGCGGGCAAGCTGCTGTTCCCGGCGATCAACGTCAACGACTCGGTGACCAAATCCAAATTCGACAACCTCTATGGCTGCCGTGAATCGCTGGTCGACGGCATCCGCCGCGGCACCGACGTGATGATGTCGGGCAAGGTGGCGATGGTCGCGGGCTTCGGTGACGTCGGCAAGGGCTCGGCGGCCTCGCTGCGCCAGGCCGGCTGCCGCGTCATGGTGTCGGAAGTCGATCCGATCTGCGCGCTGCAGGCGGCGATGGAAGGCTATGAAGTCGTCACCATGGAAGACGCCGCTCCCCGCGCCGACATCTTCGTCACCGCCACCGGCAACAAGGACATCATTACCATCGAGCACATGCGCGCGATGAAGGATCGCGCCATCGTCTGCAACATCGGCCATTTCGACAACGAGATCCAGATCGCCCACCTGAAGAACCTGAAGTGGAACAACATCAAGCCGCAGGTCGACGAGATCGAATTCCCCGACGGCAAGCGCATGATCCTGCTGTCGGAAGGCCGGCTGGTGAACCTCGGCAACGCCATGGGCCATCCGTCTTTCGTGATGTCGGCCTCCTTCACCAACCAGACGCTGGCGCAGATCGAACTGTTCGCCAACAACAAGGGTGGCAAGTACGACAAGAAGGTCTACGTGCTGCCGAAGTCGCTGGACGAGAAGGTGGCGCGGCTGCATCTCGCCAAGATCGGGGTCAAGCTGACCGAACTGCGCAAGGACCAGGCGGAGTATATCGGCGTGAAGCCGGAAGGGCCGTTCAAGAGCGATCATTACAGGTATTGAGATCCGCGTCATGCGGGCTTCACCCGCGCATCCAGTGACGACGGGATGCAGGCGGCGCTGATATTTCGTCATGCCCGGCCTTGTGCCGGGCATCCACGTCTTTAAAGTTGCAGTTAGCAAGACGCGGATGACCGGGACGAGCCCGGCCATGACGGCGGGAACGAACAACCATGGCATCCACCGCACCCCCCGAACATCTCGACGTCCTGATCGTCGGCGCCGGCCTGTCCGGCATCGGCGCCGGCTTTCACCTGCAGCAGAAATGCCCGGGCAAATCCTACGCGATCCTCGAGGGCCGCGACTGTATCGGCGGCACCTGGGACCTGTTTCGCTATCCCGGGATCCGCTCCGATTCGGACATGTTCACGCTGGGCTATTCGTTCCGGCCCTGGACCGAGCCGAAGGCGATCGCGGACGGACCGCGGATTCTGAACTACGTCCGCGAAACCGCCGCCGACAGCGGCATCGACCGGAAGATTCGCTTCCATCATCGCGTCAAGCGGGCGTCGTGGTCGTCTGCGGAATCGCGCTGGACCGTGGAAGCCGAAAGCGGCGGGCAGGGCGAGGCGACGCCGCAGACGGTGCGCTTCACCTGCGATTTCCTGTTCATGTGCTCGGGCTACTATAAATACGAGGGCGGTTACCGGCCCGAATTTCCCGGCGAGCAGAATTTCGCCGGCCGCATCGTGCATCCGCAGCAATGGCCCGACGATCTCGACTACGCGGGAAAACGCGTGGTGGTGATCGGCTCCGGCGCCACCGCGGTGACGCTGGTGCCGGAGATGGCGAAGACGGCCGCGCATGTCACCATGCTGCAGCGCTCGCCTACTTACGTGGTGGCGCGCCCCGCCGAGGATCCGCTGGCCAACAAGCTGCGCGCCAAACTGTCGCCGAAGCTTGCCTATCATTTGATCCGCTGGCGCAACGTGCTGTTCGGCATGTATTTCTTCCAGCTCTGCCGGCGCAAGCCGGCGCGCGCCCGCGAATTGATCCTCGGCGGCGTCAGAATGGCGATGGGGCCGGACTACGATATCCAAACGCATTTCACGCCGCGCTACAATCCGTGGGAGCAGCGGCTGTGCCTGGTGCCCGATGGCGATCTGTTCAGATCGCTCAAGCAGGGCAAGGCCTCGGTCGTCACCGACACCATCGACAGCTTCACCGAAACAGGCATCCGCCTGAAGGACGGCGGCGAACTTCCCGCCGACATCATCGTCACCGCCACCGGGCTCAATCTGCAGGTGCTCGGCGGCCTCGAAATCAGCGTCGATGGCCGCAGAATAGATTTTGCGCGCGCGCTGACCTACAAAGGGATGATGTATGCCGACGTGCCGAACCTGGCGTCGTCGTTCGGCTACACCAATGCGTCGTGGACGCTGAAATGCGACCTCACCTGCGAATATGTGTGCCGGCTGATCAACTACATGGACCGGCACGGCTACAGGCAATGCGTGCCGCGCAATGTCGATGCGTCGATCACCGAACTGCCGTCGCTTGATTTTTCTTCCGGCTACGTGCAGCGCTCGGTCGCGAAAATGCCGAAGCAGGGCTCGAAACGGCCGTGGCGGCTGTACCAGAACTATGCGCTCGACATCGTCTCGCTGCGCTACGGCAAGGTCAACGACGGCGTGATGCAGTATTCGTGAGAGGGCAAATGGTGGCCGTGGCGTTCACGCACTTGTGAATGTATACCTATCCCCACGCTCGTAACCCGGCTTATGCTG
>NZ_CAXUNQ010000082.1:0-11796 GCF_964252615.1 uncultured Bradyrhizobium sp. | reverse complement strand
ACACGGTCAGCATAAGCGAGCTTGGAGAGGTGGGGATAGGTATACATTCACAAGTGCGTGAACGCCGTTTGAGCTTCACAGGGCGGATTAGCGACTCGATTGTAACACCTCAACCAGCACCGCATTAAACCCTCTCTCGTCATGCGCGGGCTTGACCCGCGCATCGATCCATCTTCGAAAAGAGTCTGTTTCGAAGCGGATGGATTGCCGGGTCAAGCCCGGCAATGACGGCCGGACGCGGCGCAGCGTACGTCCCGGAAGGAACAGCTCACGCGCCTTTCAGATAATAATTCGCTCGTTTGCCGAGCGCGATGCGGCGGAGCAGACGTCGCGCCGCAAGCGAGCCGCGCAGCGGCTTGATCGCGGTGGTCACGCTCCGGTAGAACGCCAGCTTGATCGCGTCACGGGCCGGCTGCACACCGGGCGGCGGCTGCGGCAGACCGATGCCGCGCAGCATCGAATTGAAGAAATGCAGGTCGTTGAGACGGCGGACTTCGCGCGTCTTCCAGGTGATCGCCAGCGAGATCGAGTATGAACCCGCCGTGCGCACCCAGTGCGGCCATTGGTAAGGCACGTAGCAGCCGTCTCCCGCGAACAGATGGAATTCCGTGCCGCGCGGGGCAAAATTCTCGTCGTATCTCAGGTTGCGGTGTTTGGTCATCGAGCGCTCGATCTCGTCGTCGGCGACGATGGCGCGGTCGTTGTTGTCGAAAATGGTGAAAAACTTCTCGCCCTGGACCTGGACGAAGAAATTATCCTCGCTGTCGAGATGGAACGGGGTTGTCGAATTCGGCGACGACACGAACATAAAACCCTCGACCTGCTCGAAGCCGGCGTCACCCAAGCTGTTAAAGCCGCGCGCACGGGCGACCGACAGCAACGCCTCTTCCAGCAATTTGCGATACTCCGGCGACTTCTCCACGCGCTTGAGCACCATCCAGGCGCCGGCGGTTTCGATCCGCTTCACCACCTCGACCGGATCGAGATCGACCGACGCAATCGCATCCGGATCCTGGCTGATTGCGGCCTGGCCGGAATTATATTCGATCAAATCGCGCGGCAATTCCGAGGCCAGCTGGGCGATGCGGGGCAGCGTCAGCAGCGGATGTCCCGCCAGCTTGTGACGGATGGCGAAGGGTTTGAGCGGAAAGTCGCGGCGCAGCGCGGCGTTATCGGCCGATATGAGCGGCGCTATTCCGGTGACGGCGTTCATTTGCGTTTCCCACGGAGTCTGCGGATGAGATGAACCGCGTGGCGCGCAGGCTCGCGGACGTGTTTTCTTATACTCATGGCGGCGTGGATCAGCGCCACCACGGGGTCGTTGCGTCGAAGCGGGATCAGCATGTCGCCAATCGCAAGCCGGCCGCGCCAGATCGGATTGATCATCGGATGGTCCGCGGCCGCCATCGAGTCGGCCATCGTGATCGCCGCATCGGCGCAAAGATGCCGGGTGATGTCGACGGTCAATTGCATGCCAGGTGAGAATTTGGCAAAACGCTCGTCGATGCCGAGCTTGAAGTAGAACGCGCGGTCCCGATGCCGCAGCAGAACAGCGGCCGCGACGGGCGTATCGCCCGCACGCAACGTTACGATCTCGCACTGTCCGTGCTCGGCCAGCCGCACGGCCGCGCGGCGGATAAACGCGGCGTCGCCGCCGTCTTGCGCCAGCGCCGTGCCGCGCCTGGCTTTCCAGCCGCTGGCTTCCAATCCGAGGAATGTCTCGAGTGCGCCCGCGACAGCGTCGGGTGCCCGCGCCACGTCGAAACCGACGTCGCCGTGCCCGGCCAGCCGGTGGCGCTGACGGCGCAGTTCCTTCAGCTTCTTCGAGCCCAGGGCGTCGCGCAGCAGCTCGTCGGCATCCTGCGTCGCGTCGAGGCAGGCGCGCGCATGCGATTGCAGCAGACGCAGACGCAGGTTGCATCGCGCCAGCACGGCTGCGAAGCTTTTCATGACGGCGCCGTCGAGCGTGACGTTGCGCAGGATCAGTGCATGCGCGCCGGCCTCGCGGGCCTGCCGCATCAGTCGCGTGGCTGCTTCGTCGGGGATTTCGCGATCGAGCAGCGGCGTGCACAGCGTCCCGTAGGGATCGGCGCTTACCAGCGCGGGCAGGGGGATTCCAGTTGCACGCCGCAGCGAGATCGCCGGCATCAAGCCGATCAGGGTCGCGCCGGGCTCGGCGTCGCTCCATGCGCACAGCGCGGATACGCCGGTGCGGCCGCGTGCGGTGGCGTTGATCGCCAAGGCCCAGTCCGGCAGATAATAACCGTTCGGCTCGATGGCGCGATCGGCAAGCATGCGCCACCGGTCGAAGGCCACGGCGCCGAGCATCATCGGTCGATCCGGCGACACCTTCGCCCGCCGTTTCGGCGCCGCTTCGGCTATCGATGCATGCCGGACGGTTGCTGGATTTGCGAGTTCGACCACGTCCCGTTTCCCCTGCATTCGTGCAAATGCAGGTGCAACGCTATTGGAAAATGTTGGAAATAGCGTTGGTTTGCGTGGGTAATTCGAGCGGTATTCTTAACACGACGTTCACCATGGGACGCCGCCTAGATCCCCTCATACGTCTCCGAGGCGCAATTATCATCGGCTCCGACGCGGCGGCGATCGAGGATGACGCCGCCGCTGATGGTGGCGAGATAGGTTTGCGTGCCCAGCGACCGGCCGACGACGGATGTAACTTCGGCTTTGACGCAGGCGGTCCAGCCGGGCCCGTTAGGTTCGCGGCGCGGCGGCGACACCCGGACATGGCGCGGATGCGACGCCGCGGTGAATACCGAATCCAGTTTGTCGCGAACCAGCCGCTTGACGTCAGGTTGCGGGTCGAGTTGCCGCGGCTCGCTCTCTTTTGCCAGCATTACTTTGGGAAATGCGGCATGGCTGTCGACCGAGCCGCAGCCTGCCAAAGCTGTTGCGCCCGCCATCGCCGCCGCTGCAAGTACCACCCGCCACATCCCGCCGTTTTATCCCGTGCCGGTTAAAATTACCCGCCTTTGTGTCGAAAGCCGGGGGCCCTGCCGATCAACAATCGCTGAAATCGGCCCCGGAATAGGTTATCGTGCCGCTCGGGCCGCAGGCTTGCCATCATTCGATTGCGACATCAGCCGGCGACGGAACCGAGGAAACGGCGATGAAAGCCTTCACGACTGCGATGGCGCTGGCCTTGCTGACGGTGCCTGCCTCTGCCCAGGTCAACCAGAAGCGGCATCAGGGCGACGCGAAAAAGAGCGAAGAGAAGCGTCCGGCGGTCGACGAAAAGGCTTACAAGGCCGCACTCGAACGAATACCCGAGCCGAAGGAAAAATACGATCCGTGGGGGGTGGCGCGGCCCACGGACGCCGCAAAGAAATCGAAATAGCGGCCAGGCGTGTTGCGGTCATAAAGGGCATGCGAAGACTGTCTGGCCTGTTCGCTCTCCTTGTCTTCGCCGCGGCGCCGGCGCTGGCGTGGGAGCATTGGGGCGGAGACCGCGGCGGGACGCGGTTTTCCCCGCTTGCCGCGATCACACCGGCCAATGTCGGCAGCCTGGTCAGGGCATGGCAATTCCGTACCGGCGACATCGACCTTCGCGTCCCGCAGGTCATGGCGCGCACCAAATTCCAGGCGACGCCATTGTTCGTCGAGGACAGCGTCATTCTGTGTTCGCCATTCAATGAGGTCATCGCGCTCGATCCGGCCACCGGTGCGCAGAAATGGCGGTTCGATCCCAAGATCAGCACCGACGCGCGCATGGCCAACCGCTACAATTGCCGCGGCGTCGCATACTGGCTGGACGACCAGGCGGCGGGGAATGCGGCGTGCCGCTCGCGCATCATCACGAATACCAACGATGCGCGGGTGATCGCGCTGGATGCGAAAACCGGGATGCCCTGCGCCGATTTCGGCAGCGGCGGCGAGATCAGGATCGACATCGGCGAACCGCGCGGCGTGCCCGGTGAATTTCAGATCACGTCGGCGCCGGTTATCGGCCGTGGCGTGATCGTGGTGGGGTCATCGATCGGGGACAATCGCAGCGTCGAAGCGCCGCTTGGAACGGTGCGTGCGTTCGATGCGCGCAGCGGACGTTCGCGCTGGAACTGGGATCCGCTTGTCCACAATGGTATCGCGGCCGGCCACGCCAATGTGTGGGCCCCGATGTCGGTCGATGACGACCTCGGACTGGTATTCCTGCCGACATCCTCGCCGAGCCCGGACTTCTGGGGCGGCAAGCGGCCGGGAAACAACGAGCACGCCGACTCGGTCGTGGCGCTGCGCGCCGAAACCGGCCAGTTGGTGTGGTCGTTCCAGACCGTGCATCACGATGTTTGGGACTATGACCTGCCGGCACAGCCGACGCTGGCGCGTATCGATACCGAATCGGGGATGCGGGACGTCGTCATCCAGCTGACCAAACAGGGCTTTGTGTTCGTGCTGGATCGGGCGACCGGCCAGCCGGTCTGGCCGGTCGAGGAACGCCCGGTGCCGCAACGCGGTGCCGAGGGCGAACAGCTTTCGCCGACGCAGCCGTTTCCCACCCATGTGCCGGTCCTGGTACCGCAAACGTTCTCGCCCGACGACGTGTTCAACCCCTTTCCATTGTTGCGCGGCTCCGCCTGCGAGAAGCTGCTGCGGTCGGCGCGCAACGACGGGCTTTACACACCGCCGTCGATACAGGGCTCGATCATCTATCCGATGACCGGCGGCGGCGTGAACTGGGGCGGTGCCGCGTTCGATCCGGTCAACCAGGTCCTCTATGCCAACACCTCGCGGGCGGTGAACATCGTCAAGCTGATCCCACAGGCCGCCGCCGTCGATTTCAAGGCGCCGCCAGGGCAGGATTTCGGACCGCAACGCGGCGCGCCGTTCGCCATGACGCGCGCGGTGGCGACGTCGCCGCTGGGAATTCTTTGCAACCCGCCGCCATGGGGCGCGCTGGTCGCGGTTGACCTCAAGGCGGGAAAAATTCTCTGGCAATCCGCGGTCGGCACCGCCGAAGACCGCGCGCCGCTTGGTATCGCGTTCAAATGGGGTACGCCGCTGGTCAACGGCGTGCTGATCACCGCGGGCGGCCTGGTCTTTACTGGCGCGCTGGATGCTTACCTGCGCGCGTTCGACGCCAGATCCGGCGCCGAGCTCTGGCAGGGCAGGCTGCCGGTCCCTGCCGTCGCCAATCCCATGACTTATACGTGGAATGGCGAGCAATATGTGGTCATCGCCGCCGGCGGCCATTCGGAGTCCGGGGCCACGATCGGCGACAGCGTCGTGGCGTTCCGGCTGGCGCGGCCCGGCGAGGCGCCGTCGCTATGGTCGCGCACCATTGACCGGCCTGGCGGCCGGTTCTGGGGCGAGGCGATCGCGACGGCGTTGGGTGCGTCGTTGCTGATCGCAGCGTGGCGTTGGCGCCGGCGCACAAGGCCAGCGACAAACTGAGGCGCAAGCGGGCGCGTCAATCGAAAGCCACGCCGATCCGTCTGTCGCTGCGCCACACCGGGCGGCAACGGCGGATAAACTGATCGGCTTCGATCACCAGCATGAAGGACGGCGGCAAGCCGATGGGACTTGCAACGTCGATCGCGGCGCCGGTCGCTGACAGGTTGCGCACGGTGCATTCGACGCCGCTGCCGCCAAATGCGATGGTTGCGCCCTTCAGGACCTTATAGCGGGGCGCCGATCTCTTTTCGGTCGGGGTGTCGATCATCTTCGTGATCTCTTGGTTGTGTTCCCGCGCCAAGCCTATCAAGCCGAGATTGCGGATCGCTAAATCCAACCAGTTCCATCGAACCGTACAAATTCAGGATCGGTTTACTTCTGATCCCGAACAGATGGCCCGGGCGGCCCGCGTCGACGCTCACAGCATCGCAAAGGCGCTGGCGACCATCGCCACCGGCCTGTTGTCGGCGGCGCTGAACAGCGTGACCCGGCCAAAACTCATGGTACGGCCGAGCCGGACCACGCGCGCCTCCGCCAGCACGTCCGATGAGCTAACCGCTTTCAGGAAATGCGTGGTTTGATCGACCGTGGTCATCGGACGAAACCCGCGGTTGGCCGCGAGGATCGCGATCACCATCGCGGTGTCGGCCAGCGCCATCAGCGCTTGGCCGCAGACGATGCCGCCGGCCCGGCACAGCCGGTCGGAAAACGCCATCCTCAACGTGGCGCCGGGCTGCCAGTCCGAAGCTGCATCCGGCGGCGGGGAAATTTCCAGTTTCTCGATGGAAAGCCCGAGATCCTGCACCCACGGTGCGAACACGTCGCCGAGCACGCGTTTGGCCTCGTCGAGATTGAATTCCGCCGGCTTTTGTTCGGATGACATGAATGCTGGTCCCCCGTTGCAGATGAATCGCGGGTCATTGTAATGCGCATTCCCGCCGCAGGGCACTGGGACCGGCCCACGGCGGGCCCGGTCTGGCTTGAAAATGCCGCGATCGGACGCTTAAGATACCGGCTTGCACGGGGGTAGGGCGGCGCATGTTCAGGCGTTTGGCAATTGTGTTCGGCGTGATTGCCTTGGGCCTGCTTCTCAATGGCTGCACCAAGTGCGGCCCGATCTGGGACGACTGGCTGCAATCGCCCAAATCCTGCAGGTCGGATCGTCTCTAGGTGCCGGCTTGGCGCCTCGGCAATCGCAGTGATATGTTGCGCAACTCAGGAGCATCCGCATGAAGGTTTTCCGCGCCGCAACGCTGGCCGTGCTGCTCGGACTGTCCGGGCCGGTTTATGCCCAGTCGCCCAACATCAACCTGATGCCCGAATTCAAGAGCAAGACGCCGGAGGAGAAAGAGGCCGACGCGCTCAAAGAAAAGGCGTATCGGGAATCGTTGCGGAAAATACCCGATGCCAAGACCTCTTCCGATCCGTGGGGCACCGTGCGCGGCACCGACGCACCCAAGCCTGGGGCGGGCAAGCCGAAGACCAAGACCGGCAGCGCCGTGAACTAGCATGAAGATGTCATCTCGAGGAGGCGCAATCGCTCCCGGCGCACAGCGCCGCCAGGCGGAATATGATCGCCGGCGGCGCTGCGTATAGATACTGGGCCCTCAAATCCCCAGTAAAGGTATGTCTGCGCGAACCTGAAAAAGGTTCAACCGCTCAACAAGCCTGGAACTATTTCAGCTCGAGCGACTTGTCCGTGTTGATAGACTCCCCCAGACTTTAACGGCCTCGGCTCCGCTGAGGCCGTTTCCTTGCGCGGCATCGGTTGCAGCCGGGCATGGCTCCGACGCCGGGGCTGCGACCAATAACAGGCTTTAATAGTTAATTTCAAAGCGCCTCGGCCGCTCGCGCCGGCAGCGCGATGCGTTTAACGGATCGATGGCCAGTTGCTGCGCGACGCGGGCGGTGGGGCGCCGCGGGGCAAAGCCGAAAAGCGCGAGGCAACCAGCATTGGCGGCCGTCGTGGATCGCTATCGCTTTTCCATTCCCGCAACTTGCATGCCGCTGTAGGGACCGACATGAACGCCGGTCTGCAGGCATTGCGCCTTGGCCGCCAGGCACAGCCGGGCTCCGTCGCCCCTCCTGACCGCAACGCGCATGCAGGACGCCGCATAGGCGCTGCAGGAGCGCGGAATTGCGAGCCGCGCCAGCGCGACTTTGGCGCGATAGGAGCGCCCGCCGTCGGAGGACTGGCAGCAATTGCCGTTCATTTTGGTGGCCGACGCCGGCGTGACGTCGGACCATAACGCGATACTGGATATTGCGAGCGATATGACGACGGCCATCGTCCTCATGGCAGATCCCCCCGTTAGGATGCTGCTTCGACAATATGCCGCAACACCAGTTCAGGCAACGGCCATCCGGCGCACGCCGGCGGACAATTTCGCCGCGGTCCCTTGAAGATAATCCCACACGCAGGCCAAGGGCCACGGCCAGTACGAACTGGTGCGGCAATCCCGCGTTCGCCCGGCGGCTTCACTTTTTGCGGAGCCCCAGTATGGGCGCTGCTGCCGTGATATGGTCAGCGCCGGGCAAGAACCGGCACGACATCGCGTCGAGCGTCGAACCCGTTGGCGCATGTCCCGCTCGTTGTCCCGGCAAGCCGCGGTGAACGCGCGAAACGGCGGTGAGACGATGATTTCAATCGTTAAGATCACGCTATTGGCAGGGCTGGGAATGCTGACGGCCGGCGTCTATCCGGACCGCCTGCGGGGCGGAATCATCGCTGTTGCGATCTGTATCGCAGCCGCCTTCGTCCTGCATCTGGTGGCACCGTGAAAATTTCCGGGGCAGCTGCGATGCGCATGCCGGCTTTGACGATGGTGACGATCTCCGCGGTTTTGACGGCGACGCCGGCGCTCGCCCAGACCTATGATCCGAAATACCCGGTCTGCCTGCAGGTCTACCAGGGCTTTACCGACTATTACTTCGAATGCGCCTATACCTCGCTCGCACAGTGCAACATGTCGGCGTCCGGCCGTGCCGCCTCGTGCGTGATCAACCCGTATTATGCCGGCGCAAAAACAACGCCGCGGCGGGCCCGGAAGCCACGCCCGGTCTATTGAGGCGCTGCGGGACGACGCGCAGGCAGTTTCCTGGCCACGTCGCGGCTGCCTTTACGTCCTTGCGCCAACGATCAATTATAGGAGCACAGGGACGCAGCGGTCAGTCCCCACCATCCCGTATTGCTTATGCCGACCTCGATCAGGCAGGGCTGGCGGTTTTTGGTGGACAATATTCCATAAGATGTTCCGGTGTTGGAGATATACCGCATCGGTTGGGCATCCGACGGATCGGGCGGAATGCTGCTGAGAAAACCGCCGTCCACAAGGGCTGGTTTCAGGTCGGTGATGCGATTGTTCGGAAACAGCGGGTAAGCTCCCGTGGCGCTGCGGTATTTTTCCAGCGCCGCCATCAGCATCCTGGCGGTGCCGGCGCGGGTTTGATCCGGGGACGGCGGCCCGGTTCCGAACATCAGCAGACCCGCGCTGACACACAGCGCAGCGCCGCTTATCAGCGTCAACGCCTTGATGATCTTCAACCATATCGCCTCCATCGGCGCTCCTGATCAGAACCAGGTGGAGACTACATGCTTTCGGCGGGACCAGCTATCGCTCGCGGCCGGCCGAGGAACGGCCCCTGCATGATCGCCCCCGGCAGTCAGCTTCTATATCGGGACAGCCGACCGGCGATGATATCGGCGATCACCGCGGCGCCGCGAAAACCCATGGATTCATGCCTTGACCGGCCGGCCGTCGGGCTGGAGTGAAATACCCTCGGGCAATCCCCGGCATCATACCAGGCTCGCGGTTGTAGTTTCCGCCACGCCAGGAACGGCGCGAGGCCGACTGAGGCGGCCTTAATGCATCGCCGCTTTTTGCTGCTGTAATTCCCTGATCAGGCCCGCGATACGTTGCATGGTGAGGGAATCGAGACCCAGGTTTGCGAACCGACGGTATCGCACGATCTCGGCATCGAGATGCTGGCAGCGTGCAGCACTCTCCGTCATCGATGGATGCCGTTACAGGGCGATGATGCGTCCACTGTACCGGATGTGTCCGCTCCCGACAGTTTTATTTTCGTCGCGATCGGGCCGGGATGACGAGGCCGTCAACTGAAGCGGCCTTATCGAAGCTGTTCTTCGAGATCGCGGACCAGCTTGTCCAGGCGCTCTTTGGTGAGGGGATCGACGGGCAGCGCAGCCATCCGGCGCGCTTGCTCCAACTGCCGTTCGAGCTCTTTGCGGTCGCTGCTGTCGGCCATGACGACATTCCCCCGCTTATATGACAGGGCACCGTCGGAATTGTTCATTTCAAAACTGCATTTTTGGCTTGTGATTGAACGTTGCGATCTTACGGTCGCGCCGCCACAGCTCGACGTCATGGCCGTCAACAAGCTGCTTGGCCCGCTCGGAGGCCGCTTCATCGTCGGCGCATTCAAGCGCAACCGAATTGAAGAAATGGCCATCGGATCCGATGAGGTAGACACGATATTCCGGCACTGTGACGCTCCGTGTAGAGGCGGGAGCGTGCAGAACTCTCGGTCACCGATAGTTACCATTTGATCGGGCGATGATGGACTGGGCCATATACCCCGCAACCGCGAAAGCCACTCAATTCCGCACAGCAAAACAGGCGTCCACTGGCTACGGAAACCGCGGCGCAGGTCCTGCGTATGGCCCGTTGGTCGGAGGAGCGAATTGCAAGCGTAGACGGCGGCCATCCTGGCGTGCCACCGAAGCCAATCCAGCCTACGCGCGAACGATGATTACCGATGACGAGGTACTGCGCGGGTAGAATGAGGACGATGGGGCGCGAATATGAAGACCCAAATATTTTCGAGAACATATTGCGAACTGAGAACAAAAAGGGTACATTGGTTCATCAGGCCCGACTCACACCCCGCCGTTTGTCCCTGCTGCGAATTCCCGTCATAAGGAGCACCCATGCCCTCTGCCCTGCGTATCGTCGAAGGATCCTCCATGGACAAGACCAAGGCGCTGTCCGCCGCGCTGTCCCAGATCGAACGGCAGTTCGGCAAGGGCTCGGTGATGAAGCTCGGCAAGAACGACCGCTCGATGGACATCGAGACCATCTCGTCGGGCAGCCTCGGGCTCGACATCGCGCTCGGCGTCGGCGGGCTGCCGCGCGGGCGGGTGGTTGAGATCTACGGCCCCGAATCCTCCGGCAAGACCACGCTGGCGCTGCACACGGTGGCCGAGGGCCAGAAGAAGGGCGGCATCTGCGCCTTCATCGACGCCGAGCACGCGCTCGATCCGGTCTATGCGCGCAAGCTCGGCGTCAACATCGACGAGCTTTTGATCTCGCAGCCGGACACCGGCGAGCAGGCGCTGGAAATCTGCGACACCCTGGTGCGGTCCGGCGCGGTCGACGTGCTGGTCGTCGATTCGGTGGCGGCGCTGGTGCCGCGCGCCGAGCTGGAAGGCGAGATGGGCGACGCGCTGCCGGGCCTGCAGGCGCGTTTGATGAGCCAGGCGCTGCGCAAGCTCACCGCCTCGATCAACAAGTCCAACACCATGGTGATCTTCATCAACCAGATCCGGATGAAGATCGGGGTGATGTACGGTTCGCCGGAAACCACCACCGGCGGCAACGCGCTGAAATTCTACGCCTCGGTCCGCCTCGACATCCGCCGCATCGGCGCGATCAAGGAGCGCGACGAGGTGGTCGGCAACCAGACCCGCGTCAAGGTGGTGAAGAACAAGCTGGCGCCGCCGTTCAAGCAGGTCGAGTTCGACATCATGTATGGCGAGGGCGTCTCCAAGATGGGTGAGATCCTCGATCTCGGCGTCAAGGCCGGCATCGTGGAAAAATCCGGCGCCTGGTTCTCCTATGACAGCCAGCGTCTCGGCCAGGGCCGTGAAAATTCGAAGGCGTTCCTGAAGGCCAATCCCGACATGACCGCGAAGATCGAGGCGGCGATCCGGCAAAACTCCGGTTTGATCGCCGAGCAGATTCTCGCAGGCTCCCCGGAGCGCGACGCTGACGGCGACGAGCCGGCGGAGGATTGAGTTCGGGCGCGGGCACGCATCACCTCGCGCCTCGGATGCGGAGCGGTGCGTGAGCGCTGCTCCGCAGACATCTCGGCCGTCATTGCCGGGCTTGACCCGGCAATCCGTCCCCTTCGAAACGACTCTTCCTGAAGATGGATGGATACGCGGGTCAAGCCCGCATATGACGAGATGTGTGAATCTCGTAGGACGAGCCCGGTCATGACAAGATGCACGTTGCCCTGACTTCCGTCTTCGCCTGAGCGGCAGGATCACTCCGTCATGCCCGGCCTTGTGCCACGGCTGTCCGGTTCATTGGAAGTATAGTCCAAGTTTCAGCTGATTTGGATTTATCGGGATTGGCTGCGGGGGTT
>NZ_CAXUNQ010000081.1:0-12147 GCF_964252615.1 uncultured Bradyrhizobium sp. | reverse complement strand
GAGCCCGGCCTTGCCCACCGAATCCAGATAGCCCACCAGCCCGCCGAGGAAGTCGCTCTTGCCGTACTGGTTGAGGTGCAGATCGTTCACTCTAGCAAAGGTTGCAATCCAGCCCGCAGTAAAGGCCGAATCCGGGTTCGCCGCCATCACCGCGTTGATGGCCTCGCGGTTGTCGAGATAGTTCTCGTAATCCTGCGCCACGCTGAGGTCGCCACTCAGGGTGGCCAGTTGCTCGGCGCCGGAGTTCTGTGACTGTCCGGGCATGCCGCCATTCGCGGGTTCGGCTTTCGAGATATTTGACGAGTTCTGGTGCGCGCGTTTGAACAGCAAGTCGCCGCCGATCACCTCGGTATGCTGCAGCACGTCGAGGGCCGCGGCATGCACGGCGTCGTCGGGGGTGAGGAAGTTGCGGTTGGTATGATCGGGCACCCAGCCGCTGACATAATAGAGCTGCGGATCGGTGACGTAGCCCACCATGGTCTGCTTGCTATGGTCGAGGGCCGCGCCCTTCACCGCCGTCAGATACGCGTTGATGATGGCTGCCGCGGCGGGGGCCATCCTGTCCGGCACCTGGTAGTCGCCGCCGTCGGACGCCGACACCAAGGAATGGGTGTAGCCGTAAAAATATCCGGCCTGGTCGAGCAGGTCGACCGCGGCGGGATGGGCGGGATGGCCGATGGCGTCGCCAACCAGGGTGCCGAGGATAGTGCCCACCAGCGAGCCGATCCCCGGCACGATGAAGTTGAGCACGGCGCCAAGCCCGGCGCTGATCGCCGCGCTGATGCCGATGGCGCTGCCGATCGCGCCGAACAACTGCCCCGCAACCGCGCCCTCATGGGTCTGCGCCGGCACCAGCTCATGGCCGAGGTAGGAGCCGAACAGGCTGGAGATGCCGTAGGCCGCATTGCTGGCAGCGGCGCCGAAGTCGAAGGTCGCGATCGCGGCATCGAACGAGGCGCCGCCGGCCATCCTGCCGGCGATCTGGCTCGCCACGCTGCCGGCAAAGCCGCCGGCCGCGGCGTTGAACAGCTGCGCGCCGAAGCCGTCCAGATGCAGCGCGGTGCCGAGCTCGGCGACCAGGAACGAGGCCACCGAGCTTGCGCCGGCTCCCGCGATGCCGACGTTGAAATTGGCGAACGCGCCGGAGAGATCGACCGTCGCGCCGTCGGTCGCAAGCGAGCCGGCAAACGCCTGCGCCAGCCGCTGGCCGGCAGCCCCGATCACCGTGCCGGCCGAAAGCTGCACGAACGGGTTGTTCGGCGCCAGCGCCCGCCCCAGCGCCGAGCCCAGCACCTGCCCCACCGCGGAGAAGTCGGCGGTGGCGGGCTGGCCGTCGATCCGCAGTTGCGCGGCAGTGACCTTGCCGGTGGCGTCTTCGGTGATGTCGAGTTCGTCGTAAGGACGAGTGTTGTTCAGGTCGAATTGCTTTATCTGCTGACCGCCGCCATCAAGAACTACGCGCTGCGATTGAAGACGTTGGTAGGCGTCGAATGTGGAGGTTTGCGATGACCAAGGTTGATTGTTGGTGATATCAAACGCCGTTATTGCCGTTTCACCTACATCATCAGTTTTTTGGATCGTAGCTTGAGCGTCTCCGATTGAGACATCAATTTTTTCACCAGTAGGTGCCTCAAAAAAGAAATTTACGGGAGTTACGGTGATTCCGCCGTCTCTTAGTGTCGGATCAACCAAATCGCCGCCATTCGCACCTGGAACAAGATCACTCGCTGCCGCGTGAATCGCTTTAAGCGCAGCGAGCATCGCGTTCTCGCTCGCGTTCAATGGCCCCGGAACGACTGCGTTGCCCGTTCCCGTTAAAACAGTCAAAGTGACGGTTTCGAGAAAATGACCTGCAGCCTCAGCAACCAAAATATTAGACAATAAAGGTGAAGCTGGTCCAATACGAGCCGGATCGAGGTTTAGACCGATACCCCCAAACGAAGTGTACCAGTTTTCACCGTTGGTGTAACCATTTTGCGCTAAAACAGCAATTGACAAATCAATCGCTGCGGTAGCTGGCGCACCGTTGCTATTTGTGGCGTTGTAATAATTACTTTCTATCGCAGTTGTCTTGAGCAGATCAATAGTGCCGTCTGAATTTAGATTTTGTTGCTTGAGAAGGCTTACGTATCCCGCAGCGACGCTATTCCGAATTGCCGCGATTTGATTTTCCGAAACTCCGGATACCCAGTTTGAATTTGAGATCACCTGACCGTATGCAGATTGCGTATTTGTTAATCCCTGAAGTGCTGCGGCAGCGTATTGATCTCCAAACAAGGCTAAGGCAGCCCACGTCGCAGCCGGATTGTTTGGATTTGCTTGTTGTACAGCGATAACTTGCTGAAGCTGCGCCTGAGTCAATGTGGTCGAAGACATCAATCTCTCCTCAATAGGCGCAAGCTGATTTCTTGACCATCGCCGAGACAAACCGATCTGTTTTTACTTTGATATCCGTGGCAAGGTGTAAATAAGAGCCATCAACTCCGTTCACCGTAATGTAGATTGCGGGATTACAGTCCAAAGAAAAGTGCAGAATACAACTTATTTTTAAGTTATTCACATTGCAGATCGCCGTTAAATCGTAATAGCTGCTACCAGCTTTTCTTAGGTAAGTACGCTTTGTCTGAGCAGGTAATTGATACTTGTTGGTAAGTGGAAAGACTATCGCGTTCGTCACATGTTCAAACGCCTCATCAAATCCCTCCGAAGGTTCGATATCTCGTACTTCAACATTTGAAGGATATGGCGGCGTTTTCGACCATTTAAGTTCCGTACGCGCGATAAAGTCTCCCATATTGGGAGAAGTTGAGCTGATACTGTGCTTTCTATTCTGAACCGAGATCAAGATTTGACCATTGCAAATACCAACACATTTAAGACCAAAGCTAGCGTTGATAGAATCCTGGGGACTGGTAAAGCTCGGATAGTATGTCAGGATATTCACACCCCAATTTCTCGATCCTTCCTTGCTGCTCCCATAGAGAAACTGCTCTGGAAGACTTAAGACAATTGGCTGCATCTCAGGCGGCGGTGCGTCAAGCGTGTAGGTCCCATATTGTTCATAGATTTCAATAACTCTCGACACGGATGCTCTTGCTACACCATCAACCGATGCAGAACTTACGATCAAGGTACCGATGACCGCGATTGCAGCGATCATTCGCATGAATTTCCCTGCTGATGGCCAATCTTGTCCCATCCGCTTTCCTTGCGTGTCTTTCGTCAAAACTAAGCACATCGTCTTCGGTGCATCAACTGCGAAGGTGTTCAAAAGAGTCGAACACGCTGTAGATGTTCTTACGCGAACAATACTGTTCTGCAACTATTGCGAGAACCAGCCATACTCACATTCGCCGCCATCACCGCGTTGATAGCTTCGCGGTTGTTGAGGTAGCGCGTGTAGTCCTCGGCGACCTGAAGGTCTCCGGCCAGCACCGAGCTGTCGGCATAGGCCGAGTTCTGGTGCGCCCGCTTGAGCAGCAGGTCGCCGCCGATCACCTCGGTGTTGTGCAGCACCTCGAGCGCGGCGGCGAACACCGCCTCCGAAGCGGTGGCATAATGCGTCACGCCGGGCAGCCAGCCGGAGAAATAGGGACGCGACGGATCGTCGGTCTGGTAGCCGATCATGATCTGCTTGCCGTGGTCCAGCGCGGCGCCGTGCGCGGCTTCGAGATAGGCATTCACCACGCCGGCGGTGGCGTCCGCCATTGCCTTGGAGGTCTCGGTCTGGCCGCCTTCGACCGCGGCATAGAGATGGTCGGTGTAGAGATAGGAAGTCCAGTCGACGATGTGGGTGGAGGCGGGATGCAGGGTGCCGCCGCCGAAGGCGTTGCCGAGCAAGGTACCGAGGATGGTGCCGATCAGCGAGCCGACCCCCGGGATCACGAAATCCAGCACCAGGCCAAGGCTCTGCCCGATCGCGAATGAGGCGCCGAGCACGCTGCCGACCGCGCCGAGCAACTGGCCGCCGATGGCGCCGGCCTGGTTCTCGGCATGCACGATCTGGCTGCCGAGGATCGATCCGACCGCGCCGCCGAGACTGGCAGAGGCGCCGCCCAGCGCCTCGGTCCAGTTGATGGCGTCGAGCGCCGACAAACCGCCCTTCTGCACCAGCTGCGTCGCGACCTGGCTGGCGAGGCCGCCGACGCCGGCGTTGAACAACTGCGCGCCGTAGCCGTCGAGGCCGAGCGCGGTGCCAAGCTCGGCGGTGATCAGCGAGGCAACCGAGCCCGCGCCTGCGCTCGCCAGATTGAGGCCGAAATTATTGAACACGCCGTCGAGCGAAATCTGCGCGGCGTTGTCCGACAGCGACGCCGACAGCACCTGCCCGAACCTGTGGCCGATCGCGCTCGCCACCGTTCCGGCCAGCGCGCCGGCCGCAACCTGCGCCAGCTGGTTGTCGGGCGCCAGCGCCCGCCCGATCGCCGAGCCGAACACCTGCGCCACCGAACCTACCGCAGCGACGGCGGGGTCGAGCACAATTTGGACGTCGGTGATCCTGCCGGTGGGGTCGGTGGAGACGTCGAGTTCGCTGTAGGGGTGGGTGTTGGAGGGGTCGAAGGATTGGAGGAGTGAGTTGCCGTCGTCAAAAACGTCGCGCTGCGTTTTGAGAGCGCCGTTCAAATCCTCTGTAAGAGTACGTGCATAAAAAAACTGGTTATTTGCCGCATCGAAGGACGTACGCTCAAGGTCGCCGTTGACCTTTTGAGATTCTGCAGAAGTGAGCTGTCCTTTCGCGTTGAAAAATCCGGTTTCCTTGATCCAGCTTTGAGCACCGGTCGCAAAAAGAGAGACGCTACCGTTTCCATCAGCAGCGACTGTCCTGTTTCCCATTAAACTTCCATCCACTGCGTAATATGTCGTAACTAAGGTTCCGTCCGCCAGAACGGCGGATTGAGTATTGCCTGGTCCACCAAAGTTTGGCTGTCCTCCGAATACTGTGTTCAGATCAATATTAAACGGGACATCGATATTTACGAATTGAGAACTTGCCAGATTGTCCGCGTACTTTCCCAAGTCATGATTCCAGAGGCCAACAACACCCACGGGATTTAGCCAAGCGAATGGATTCCCTAGATACACCGTAATTCCCACATGATCGGAAATCACGAAATCTCTAGGATCGGCAATCCCGTTAAATACCTGCGGTACCGTTGGGACCGGGTCTCCATAGTTAATGTAATTTGTGAAATTATCGTGCGCGTGACTATCAACATAATCGACGATTTGCGGGCCACCGAAACTGGCCCCTCCAATGCCGGTTTGAAGGGCAACAAATTGTGCGAACGCTCCTCCCAGCGAATGCCATCCGCAAAAATCTGGGCCTGCGGATAGTCCGCAATCACTGATCTAGCAAAGGTCTCGGCATCCCGATAAGCATCCGGAATCTTCCCAGCGCCAATCTGCTTGTTGGTTTCCCATTGGGCAGCGATAAACGCCGAATTTCCTGACTTCTCGTTAGTTCCTTGAAATCCGATAATGATTTCACAGTTGCGTTATTTTTGAACGCGGCTCCCATCATCCCGGTGTCGGTGGCGTACTCATACTTCAATAGTGACCAGCCGTTAGGCGAAACGGGAGTCGAATTATATGTTGTATAGGCTGCCTGAGCGACCAGCAGATAATCGGTTGGTGTGGGCATAGCTGCTCCGAATAAGTCAGTGATCAGATTTGAGGATGAGCACTGATGTTCCGTCACCGACGGCAAGCGTTCCATCCTGCGCGAAAGCGACTAGGCCGGCCGGCCCGACCCGACGGCTGAAGATTATCTTGCTCTGGGAGACATCATTTCCAAATTCCCAGACCTGATCAATGTTGGAAACACGTGCGACCGCCAGTCTGGTCCCATCCGGACTCCAGTCAACCATTCGAGCCGATGGATTGTTAGCGGGTGGAACGATTGCATCGTCATCAGATAGTTTAGCGACAAGCGATCCATCCGCAGCGCTCCAAATTCGAACCGCTCCGGTATCCTCGTCCGGACTCGGGAAGAATATCGGTGCGGTCGCAATCGAGCGGCCATCAGGACTGAATGCTATCGAGCCCATAACCGGCCCCGCGCGTATTCCGAACTGCTGATAAGTAAGTGCGGAAAATTTGATCGACTCGTCCTTAAGGTCGATCAATTGAAGGTGCCGACCGTTGGCAACGGCGATGGATCGTTCGTCCGGCGAAAACGCAAACGAAAACACCATCGTGCCGGATGGCGGCACCGGAGCGATCTTGATTGTCTTCATGATCGACCAGTTGCTGGTGTCATAGAGCACCAGCTTATTCGCGCTCGATGTAGTCATCGCGAGCAGCGCTCCGCTCGCGGACACATGAAACATGCTTGCCTGATTGGTCGGTTGACCTCCGGCTACGAGAGGTGGACCTTCGATTTTTTTTATGAGTGACCCGGTCGCCGGATCCCACAGATTCATGGCGTATATGTCCTCGTCCCGCCTCTTCGGACCTGCGGATGAGAGCAACAGTCCGTCCCGCGTCCACGAAATTGCGGTGCCGGCGTAAGCAGCGCTGTACTGCGACATCTCTTTCAACTTTTGTCCTGATTTGGCGTCCCAGATGGTAACGAGGCTGCCGAACGCACTCAGTGTTGCGAGTTTGGAACCGTCAAAGCTCCACGCAAGACCGTGGACATACTTTTGGTGCGGCAGCTGATACACAACTTTCATAGCGTTTCGTTTGTCGGTAACTTTATCGACCGCGTGCACTGAACTGGAAAATGCCAGCTGCACAACTGCAAGACACGCAGTTCCAAAAAATGGAAGGATTCTGAGCTCGCGCAGGAAAATAAAGTGCACGCCATTGACTCCAAATTCCGTCGATCTGCTTCGCGATAAGTCGCCGGCCAGCGCCACAGCGCGACGCCCAAGCGATCACCATTATAGCCCGTCCGTATTCCGTTTGCAGAAATCTCCGCGTCACCCCATTTTCGCCCCAGCCGATCTTTCAAAGGATCGGCATTCTTATTTGGAAATGCTTTACCAAATTTTTTGTCGTGAGCAACCTGTAATTGAGGTGCCTGCTCACAAAACTTTCGCGCGGATTACGCGCACTTAGTGAGAGTACAACTCTTACGCTAGCGCTTGGAAAACCCCGAAGCACCCGGTTTCCGTTCCGCGCTCTAAAAGGACGTTGCGGCGGCGATCGTCGGTTTGTACATCGTTGCCCCGCGATTACGAGCTTCACCGTGGTGCCGCTGGCGTCGCTGGCTCATTTGCGAGGCGAACACCGACAGCGCGCCGGGCACCTCGGTGCCATTCGGCACTTTGATCGCCACTGTGACGCCGGCGCCGCTTTGCGTCACCGCCACATTGGCGGCGTCGAAGCCGAGCCCGGCCTTGCCCACCGAATCCAGATAGCCCACCAGCCCGCCGAGGAAGTCGCTCTTGCCGTACTGGTTGAGGTGCAGATCGTTCACTCTAGCAAAGGTTGCAATCCAGCCCGCAGTAAAGGCCGAATCCGGGTTCGCCGCCATCACCGCGTTGATGGCTTCGCGGTTGTTGAGATAGTTCTCGTAATCCTGCGCCACGCTGAGGTCGCCGCTCAGGGTGGCCAGTTGCTCGGCGCCGGATTGCGACGACGGCGCGGTCAGGCCCGACCATTCCGCGCCGGGCGCCCGCGATGCCGACATTGATTGGCGAAAGCGCCGGAGAGATCGACCGTCGCGCCCTCGGTCGCAAGCGAGCCGGCAAACGCCTGCGACAGCCGTTGGCCGGCAGCCCCGATCACCGTGCCGGCCGAAAGCTGCACGAACTGGTTGTTCGGTGCCAGCGCCGAGCCCAGCACCTGCCCCACCGCGGAGAAGTCGGCGGTGGCGGGCTGGCCGTCGATCCGCAATTGCGCGGCGGTGACCTTGCCGGTGGCGTCTTCGGTGATGTCGAGTTCAGTGTAGGGGTGCGAATTCTGAGTGTCGTAATATTTTTTTAGCAGACCATTACTTCGCCAATTATCTTCCGTTGTTTCGTTTCCTAACGGATCACGAGTGACAATCTTGTCCACGATTCCATCGGCACGCTCGTGAAAAATAACCGTAAATCCGTCCTCGCTTCTTGAAATAACCGTTCTGCCGCCATCTGCATTTGGAATACGATCGGACACCGTTAGGCCAGTCAAATTGGAATAGTGATCAACTTGATTTGCAAAAGAATTTAAAACAAAGAGTCGCTCGATTGGACCCGGCGCCCATTGAGGCGCAGAATCCGAATTTAACGTGGAAGGGTCCCACGGAATATCTGTCCTGGCCATGATTGGTATCCAACTTTAAGTCCTTCTGGATATTCGATGCCATCCACGCCGTCTTTAACCAGTTTTCCTATTGACGTTTCTAGACTAATTCCCGATGTAATGCTTCTACCCACAGTAATTACTCGGTAGGCACCAGATGCCAAATCATAGACGGAAACGGCAAATCCGTAGGCCAGATTCATGCCGCCCTCAGGATCTACCAATCCCGCTCTACTGTCGGGTATGGAAGAGCGAAAGATAAACTCACCTTCAACCGAGCCGTCTCTCGAGACTTCTCTGGCTCTTTGATAATAGTAACCATCAAAGTTGTTCTGCACTGGGTTAGAAACCTGATACTGAATATCTCCAAACATCACCGACGTAGGCTCGCCATATCAGCTCCTCATTCCAAATTGGAACTTATTCATCTGAGCGAAACGTTTAAGATCGTCCACTCCGCGTTAGATGACGAAGCAAACGCCTTAATTCCCAAGGTATACTCATCGACCGCCGAGGTGATATTGTCGAACAGCCAGATATTTTTTGACAAGCATCGCTGACCGGTTAGACCATTTAGAGATTTCTCGCAGATACCAAAGGACATAAGGGTCACTGAGGGATGACCTCGATACCGAACTGCAAATGTTTTTTCGTGAATCACGGTCCACCGAATAAAGAATCGGCAAGTTGGATTGTTCGGCATCTGTCTCTTAAGATGAGCAGCAACAGCTTTGCGCATCGCGTCGTCATCGGAGTGATCTACGCGGTCAACATGCGCCCAGTTAGGATCGAGTGACAGGCAATCTACCTCCGCTAGATCAACTTTGGAGGAATGGGTGCTTACCGCAATAGCGAACACACGCTTTTGCGTCGGAATTAGTTTTTGAACAACTAAAGTATTCCAAAAGATATCGCTTTTCAGCTCCACACTCATTGAATGCTGTGTGTCAAATAACAGAAACACTGTGATGAATGTTAACCGTAGCGATATCATCAATTTCTGCTCATGTTAAAGCACAGCTAGAGCAGCGGATGATGCTAAACAAATCATTTAGCGTCACGCAAGCTAAAAGCCTGGTGGAACTTGAAGAGCATCTCTAGCGTGTCGTGCATAGCAAATTTGAAATTGGCGAACGCGCCGGAGAGATCGACCGTCGCGCCGTCGGTCGCAAGCGAGCCGGCAAACGCCTGCGCCAGCCGCTGGCCGGCAGCCCCGATCACCGTGCCGGCCGAAAGCTGCACGAACGGGTTGTTCGGCGCCAGCGCCCGCCCCAGCGCCGAGCCCAGCACCTGCCCCACCGCGGAGAAGTCGGCGCTGGCGGGCTGGCCGTCGATCCTGGGCTTGGCAGCGGTGATGTGGCCACTGGAGTCTTCGTCGATATCCAGTTCGTCGTAAGGATGAGTGTTGTTGGGGTCGAACTGCTTTATCTGCTCACCGCTGCCATCGAGCACTACGCGCTGCGATTGAAGACGTTGATAGGCGTCGAATGTGGAGGTTTCGGATGACCAAGACTCGGCCCCAGTGTCAAAACCGTATGCGTGGAAGTACCATTATCATTTATCGTGTCATTAAGTTTAACATGGCTGTTGTAGGTTGCGACGGTTTCGGTGTCCCAATAACCATCGCCGTTAGCGTCGATTTTAGTGGTGGCCTCGGAACGACCGGGGTTGAGGGCCGTGACTGTCGCTTCTTGCGTTGCTCCTGCCGGCGTAAGATACTTGACATCTTGGGTCTCGCTATTATCGGCCCCTCGTGCAGTCGTTATGATGATATCCGTATGGCCATCCCCATTGGTATCAATGTTCGTAGTCGTCTGACGTCCGTCAGGACTGATTGTAGAGCTTCCAGAATAGGGAATTCCCACCGCTCCCTGGCTGAATAAATTGGCTCCATTTTGGATATGCTGGGCATTACCCGGATTGTTCCCAAATTCCCAAAGATTGTCGATAAACTTCCACGCTCCATTTTGCTTTACGTTGTACATGCCTCCAAAGAACGTAGCTTCGAGAGTTGAAACACCGCCTGCAGCAGAAGCAATACCAAGATTAAAATTCGCCGCTGGTATAAAGGCCCGAACAACATCCGTTTTGTCAACAAGTGGTCGCTGAAGATCTGCCCAGCCACCTTGCTTGAACGCATTGTAGAGTTCTGGATACATTGTGGCCGTTATCGACGAGATTCCACTACCCAGGCCCAACGCGTTGTCAATGGAGTATGCCATATTAAGCTTGTCGGCAAAATAGGACGTCGTCGTATTAGGATTATAATCTCGAGGAATAATATACGGCTTTCCCTCGCTACTCGGGTCAATAACATAGTTGTATCCCGTGCTATCCCTCAACCATTTCGCCTCACGACGACGCCCTTTACCGATAAGACAGTAAACGTCTCATCTCCGAACTGACCAGCGGCTAGAACCGTTGTCATAGCTTTCTCCTAGGATTCATCAGCAACATTCAGCGTCTCAACATTCTTCAGATAAATAGTAGAAATGTTCCCCAAGCGGCTTAATGATCCTTTTGCATGCTGGGTACCGTTCGGGCAGCGTGGTGACCCACCGATCTGAAGAAGAGGGGTGTGCTCTCCGGTTGATCCATTGGAACGACCGCCGCTCCAGGGGGAGAGCAACCTCGTCAGATTCGTCATACACAATGCCCTCAATAATATATCCGCCGCCCCACAAGTGGGTATTTCGATTGCCCCAGTTAAAGACGCGATATTTAGGCGAAGGACCTGTCTCATTCTGTACGGCAGATTGGTAATCGGATTTATGGATTCGAAATTTCCAATAGTGCCTGTCAACCACTTCTCGGAATGAGAACGGCATACAAAGAAGAGCTAAAACGATTAGGCTTTCGATAAATCGTCTCTGAAAGAAACGAACAAAGGCGAGAATCACCACAACAAGGAGTGATCCGATAAAAAGCAAGAATGCTAACCAGAACTGACCGAAGTCGTATTCTGGATAAACGTATGCTGCAGCCGAAGTAAAATCGACGGCCAGCCTAGCGCCAACCAATAATGCCCCAAGGCCAAGAATCCGTATTGCTGATCTTCGTGAAATCAAACCGCTCGAACCTTCACTTATAAGTGTAACTGCAGCTCCGACAACCAACGCAGATGTTTTCGTAATTTGTGCAATCATCAGTAACCGCTTGACCGCTGCCTCATCTCCGCTTCCCTACCGAACGGCGCGACAATCTCGACAATTCGCACGTTGCTCACACTCTTCCATTCCACCGCGGTTAAGCACCTATCACCGCCGTCGATCCGTCTCGCCGCCAGATCATCCACCGGCGCCCGCCAGGCGATTTTCGCGAGCACCTGGGCCACCGTCTTCGGCGGTGGTGCGGCTTGCGGCTGTGGGTGGCCGGGCGCTGTGTAGCTGCCGTTCAGGGCGTGAGCGCCGCCAAGCTCAGCGAACGGCTCGCGCAGCGCCGCCTCGCGGAGCAACGGCGTATCAGATCGCTCCCAGGCTTCAGCCCTGTTCATAGGTTACCCTTTGGCACGTTATCAACGCGAGGCGCGCGGTAACACCGGTCGCGGGCGCCACGGTCAAACATGGCTTGTTCGTCAGCAAGAATCTTAGCACGCCCGTTCCCTGCCCGATCCGATCTTTCAAACGATCGACATTCTTGATTTTCGAAAAACGTCTTTACAGAGTTTTTTTGCGTGAGCAACCTGTAATTGAGGTTCCTGCTCATGAAACTTTTGCGCGGATTACGCGCACTTAATAAGAGTACAACTCATACGCTTGGCGTGGGGAAAACCTTGAAGGATGCGGCGTCCGCTGCGCGCTCTGCAACGCCTCCGCGACAACCCATCACGCTTAGCATCCTGCCGTCGCAACGCAATCAGGTCTGGATGGGAGGCGATGTATTCGAGGGGATCGAACGCCGCCACCGCGGCTGTGGCGA